>JAAZMN010000019.1 GCA_012798795.1 Bacillota bacterium
ATTGCCGCAATTCGCTTGTTTTAATATACACGCTGCTTCCCTCCTATACCGGTAACATTTAACACGCTTGTTATTTTATGTATATGCCGGTACAAAAAAAAAGAAACGGATTTACCGTTTCATCTTTTGTTTATTATATGATTCATTTTGACTTTAGCAGCGGCAGTGCCAAAGAATTAGCCATTTCTAAACCTGCCAGCCACCACTCTTCTAACTTGTGACCAGCCTTAGAATTTCGTATCCGCTCCCAAAAACGAAACCGAACTTCAATTTCTCCCTCTTCCAAATCAGGGGCAAAAGCTATAAATGAATCTTCTGCTTGAGTTTGATCCACATCCACAAAACATAAGGGCGGGAATAAAACGCACCACCAGTTATCACCTTTTCCTTCACCAATAACTATACGCAGAGCCTCATAACGGCCTTCAGGCAAATGGAGCAGACCATAATCCCTTTCGGGAAATGTAAAAGTTCCTATATCTAGTTTTACATTATAGTCAAAGCCTTCATTCCTAATTGCGGTAATTGCAGTATTATAAATTAAATCCAGATTTGCCATAATAATATCTTTCGCTTGGTCTTTTTCATTCACAGGTGAAAATAATTCATAAGTTTCAGCAAGTATCACATCTCGAACCTTAAGTTTTAAATCCTGATCTGCAGGATGATTGCTATTGGCTAAAACATGAAAACGAATTAAGTTATTATTATTGTAGGCATATACATCGCTGGTACTATCCGAAACTACACTGATATAACCGGCGATTATTGCCGATAATAAGACTATAAAACAGCAGATTACTAGTCGTGACCGCACTTGTTGCAGTATCATTTTTAATATCCTCCTTTAGGATGTTGCCATATATCTTCTTAAATGCTTAAGGGCGGCTTTTTCTAACCGCGATACTTGTGCTTGAGAAATCCCAATTTCCTCGGCAACTTCCATTTGAGTGCGCCCATCATAAAAACGCATAGTTAAGATAAGTTTTTCCCGTTCATTCAGCCGCTGCATTCCTTCTTTAATTGAAACTCCTTCAATCCAATTACCGTCATTGTTTTTTTCGTCACGAATCTGATCCATTACAAAAATCGGATCACCGCCATCATGATAGATGGGTTCAAATAATGAAATTGGTTCTTGAATTGCATCCAGAGCAAAAACTATATCTTCTCTGGGTATCTGTAATTCTTCAGCAATTTGGCTTATGGTAGGTTCTTTTGCATGTTTATTTGCCAAATTGTCTCTTACCTGCAGTGCCTTGTAAGCAATATCCCGTAAGGAACGGCTGACTCTTATCGGATTATTATCTCGTAAATACCGCCGGATCTCACCAATAATCATGGGCACAGCATATGTAGAGAATTTCACATTTTGAGATAGATCAAAGTTATCAATGGCTTTCATAAGCCCGATACAGCCTACTTGAAATAAATCGTCAACATATTCCCCACGATTATTGAAACGCTGGATTACACTTAAAACCAGTCTTAAATTTCCCTGAACCATCTCTTCGCGTGCCGCTAAATCGCCGTCACGAGTTTTAGCCAACAGTTCGCGCATTTTTTTATTAGTCAAAACAGGCAGTTTGGAGGTGTTGACTCCGCAGATCTCAACTTTATTCACCATCCTAAACCTCCCCTTTTATACAGTTACAGCATCAGTATAGCCAAATTCAGCCGGTTCTATTCTTAATTTCTGTACATTAAGAAATTAATTTGGACAAAGAAGGAAATCAATTGATAATACACTAATATTCCCATGAAGACTAATACACCAAAGGAGGGAGTAAATGCCGGGATATGTTATCTATCTAGATACTTTGATATTAAAATTGCTGGCTAATTTTTTCTTTGAATTTATCCTGCTATGGGCTACTGCACAAGTAACTAAAACTTCCACTAAACCCAGCCGAATTGCGTTAGGAGCATCCATTGGAACTTTTCATTATTTGCTTTTTTTGCTGGCTGGTTATCGTCTTATACCGTACTACGGTTTGTTAAAATTCTTCCCCATTTTGATCGCTGTATCTATTTTAATGATTTTTGCCACTTTTTATCCTAACAGCAAAGGCAAAAAATTACTGCAGACTGCTGCTTATTTTTATGGTATCGGGTTTATCAGTGCCGGGGCAGGATTGGCAGCTGGCTATCTTTTTGGTTCTCCCGCTAATCCTCAATCAACAGTAGGTGTACTTGTCTCAATATCAACGATTTTGATTATTGCTGAACTCGGTTGGGGAATTGTACAGAAACGTATTTATCAAAATGTGTACCAATTGTCTGTTCGCATAATCTTGGATCAAAACAGTGTGGATGTTATGGCTCTAATAGATACGGGCAATAAACTTAAAGACCCCTTAACAAAACAACCGGTAATAGTAGTAGAGCAAAATGCACTGCTGCCGCTGTTTGATCAAACTACAGCAATGCTTTTTCAGGAGTTGAATTTAGGTAACATGAATGTCTTAAGTGACAACACTGATGAAAATTTTGCTGTTCGATTTCGAGTAATTCCCTTCAGTACTATCGGTAAAGAAAAAGGTATGTTAGTAGGCTTTAGACCGGACCTAATTGAGATTATTGATAACAAAGAGAAATATCAGCTTGACCGGGCTATTATTGCTGTATATCAGCATAAGTTAGACAAAGAAGGAAGTTATCAAGCATTAATTCCTCCAGAATTACTAGATAAATACAATAATGCCAACCATTCATATTTACATAAATCAATTGAAAGAGGGGAACAAAAACATGCGACGACCAGCCAACCGCAGCGTTAAACTGAAGATTCGACTGCTTTGTATTAAAGTACTGACTAGAGTTCGCATTTCTCCACCCATTTATTATGTTGGCAGCAGCGAAGTTTTACCACCTCCCCTCAGTACTGAAGAAGAAGCTAGATTAATAGTAAAGCTTAAGCAGGGAAATAAAGATGTAAAATCAGCACTGATCGAACATAATCTCCGCTTAGTTGTTTATATTGCCCGCAAATTTGAAAATACCGGTATTTCTATTGAAGATCTAGTTTCTATCGGAACCATCGGACTGATAAAAGCAGTCAATACATTTGACCCGGGTAAAAATATTAAGCTGGCAACTTACGCCTCCCGCTGCATTGAAAATGAGATTCTGATGTATCTGCGCCGTACAAGTAAAATCAGAGCCGAAGTTTCATTCGATGAACCGTTAAACACAGATTGGGACGGGAATGAGTTAGTATTAGCCGATGTTGTAGGCAGTGACAGTGATGTGGTAAAGTACATTGAAGAAGAAGTCGACAAAGAATTGCTTACAGCAGCAATGCAAAAGCTTACAGGCAGAGAAAAGAAAATTATGGAACTGCGTTTTGGCCTTAATAACGGGATCGAAAAAACACAACGTGAGGTTGCGGATATGTTAGGGATTTCCCAATCATATATCTCACGTTTAGAAAAGAAAATTCTGAAAAAGCTCCGACGAGAAATTAAAAAAATGGACTAAAAAAAGAGGCTCTGCCTCTTTTTTTATTCTCTTTTGATTTGTTTATTTTTTCCTTAAAAAAGCAGGAATATCTAAATCCTCACTTCTAAATGGATTAATATTCAATTCAGTTTCTGATTTTAGTTTGGCAGTCTTATCTGTTTGTTCAAACCCGGTGGCAATTACTGTAACAAATATCTGATCCTGTAATTCTTCATCAATAACTGCACCAAAGATTATATTTGCATCAGAATCAGCTGTTTCTGCAACAATCTCAGCTACTTCATTTACCTCAAACAATCCTA
>JAAZMN010000192.1 GCA_012798795.1 Bacillota bacterium
GTTACTGCTAAAGGAAATGATCTTGCTACAGCTCGACGGCAAGCATATTTAGCAGCGGGAAAAATTAAGTTTGACGGAATACATTATCGTAAAGACATTGGGGCAAAAGCTTTTATAAAAGCTTGAAAATATTGGAGGTGTGGATTTGGAAAAACTTAGAGACCATTTTTTCAATCCTGCAGATGAGTTCAGTCCAATACCATTTTGGTTTTGGAATGACAATTTGACAAGACCCGAAATAATTAGACAGATTCGTGATTTTAAGGAAAAAGGCGTTATGGGTTTTATTATTCATCCGCGTATTGGCATACCAAAGGAAATAGAGTATCTTTCCGACTTTTTTTTAGAACTGGTGACTTGTGCAGTTGAAGAAGCTGAAAAATTGGGTATGCAAGTTATGCTGTACGATGAAGGAATGTACCCTTCAGGTTCAGCCCATGGGATGGTTGTTAAATATAATCCGAGCTTTGCCAGCCGCGGTTTAAAAATGGTTGAATATCCAGTCGACGGTTGCATCGAAATTCCTGTGGAATTTGAGGATGAAGCTGAGCGACTTGTTTCAATTCAGGCTGTAAAGAAAATTGATAATAAATCAATCGATCCTATGAGCCAGCAAAAACTTGAAATAGAGTCGGGTAAAGTGTGCTTTAAAGCACCAGATGCTGATAATTGGAGTGTGCTGCTTTTTATCGAGACATATTCTCATGGTACAATCCGCGGTATTCATTTTGACGAAGATGACGGACAACCTGGAGCACCACCGTCTGCCGATCTGCTGAATCCAGATGCAGTTAAGGCTTTTATCAATTTTACACATGAGCGGTATTATCAGGTACTTAAACGGCATTTTGGAAAAACAATTATTGCCATGTTTACCGATGAACCGTCGATTTTAGGTCGTAGAGCTCGAAGAGGTTTAGTACCGTGGACAAATGATTTTCTCCATTGGTACTTAGATTGTGGGTGTACTGAACTTGATTTAGCTGCTCTCTGGTTTGATCTGGGAGAAACTACAGCAATTAAGCGTAAGCAGTTTAAACAGGCAGTAAATAAGAAACTTGAGCATTCTTATTATGCACAGATATCTAAATGGTGTTTAGACCATAATATTGCTCTCACAGGTCACCCAGAAGCTAGTGATGAGATTGGTCTTTTAAAATACTTTCACATTCCTGGACAAGATGTGGTGTGGCGTTGGGTTGCTCCTGAAAAAGATTTAGCAATTACCGGTCCTCACAGCACTATGGCTAAATGTTCATCTGATGCAGCGAGGCATTTAAAGAGACGCCGCAATTCCAATGAATGTTTTGCCTGTTGTGGTGCGAATAGAATTGAATGGTCATTTAATGTGTCTGATATGAAATGGTATATGGACTGGTTGTTTGTTCGCGGTGTAAATCTTCTCTATCCGCATGCATTTTTTTATTCGGTTGAAGGAGAGGGGCGTTATAATGAGCGTCCGCCAGATGTAGGACCGAACAATATTTGGTGGCCCTATTACCGCATTATTTCAGATTACATGAAGCGTATGAGTTGGTTGATGACCGACTCTGTAAATCAAGCAAAAATTGCTGTGCTGTGTGAACCGGATTGCTTGCCTTGGCAGATTACTCGGCCCCTTTATGAGCATCAATTTGAATTTAATTACTTAGAAAACACTCTATTTGAGTCTGAAGTTAAAATTGCCGCTGGTAAAATTCTGATTGCAGCTCAAGAATATTCGGTTTTAGTAGTGGAGGACGTTAATCACCTTACCGAAGCGGTCATTAGTAAATTGCGTTTATTTACCGCTCAAGGAGGAAAGGTATTTATCTATAATCCGACTCAAGCTGCTCTTAAATTAGAATCAGTCTGCGAAATCACTGATTTTGCTCATATTGTTCCTGCAGTCAGTCGGGTTTTAAATGCTGATTTGATTTTGGAACCATCTAATCCGAATTTGCGAGTTTCTCATGTGATTAAGGATGATATACATTTCTATCTTTTAACTAATGAGCAAGACCAAGTGATTCAAGGCCAAGCAGGTGTATCTGAAATTGGATACACTGAGTTGTGGGATGCTTGGAACGGGAATATTAAAGAGCCTGAAGTAGTAAGTATCAATGGAGATTCAATGCAGTTTAAAGTCAAACTCCATCCGCGAGAGAGCATGATAATTGCTGTTGATCCCAAGCAAAGGCCGGTTGTAAAAGTGCCTGAAAAACAGGCATCCATATTAAGAACTGTTGAATTAAACAAAGGATGGCAGATTCAAAACCCACCGGTTAACATGGAAACTGCAGATGAGTTAGAATCTTGGACTGATTTTCCAGAAATGGAAAATTTCTCAGGAACATTAGCCTATACCAATAA
>JAAZMN010000020.1 GCA_012798795.1 Bacillota bacterium
AAGCTGTTTTTGATTAACATCGTGCTGGTAAAGGCCGACGCCGATAGATTTAGGTTCTATTTTTACTAACTCTGCTAGTGGATCTAAAACCCGCCGTGCAATTGATACAGCCCCACGCATAGAAACATCCAAATCTGGAAATTCTTCTCTTGCTAAATCAGAAGCGGAATATACACTTGCCCCTGCTTCATTCACCACTAGGTACTGTAGTTTTGCATCAGCTGTTTTAATGAGTTCTGCAGCTAATTGTTCTGTTTCGCGACAGGCAGTACCATTGCCTATAGCTATCAGTGAAATATTATATTTGGTAATTAACTCGGATAAAATTTTCAGCGATTGCTCCCATTTGTTTTGTGGTTGATGGGGAAAGATGGTAGTGAAAGTTAATAAATCTCCATAGCGATTTATAGCTGCTGCTTTGCATCCTGTGCGGTAAGCAGGATCTAATCCTAAAATATTTAGATGTCGAACCGGAGCCTGCATCAACAGATTATGCAGATTTTTAGCAAAAATATTTATGCTGTGCTCTTCGGCAGTTTCGGTTAATTGATTGCGAATCTCTCGTTCAACACTAGGTGCCAATAAACGATTATAGCTGTCTTCAATTACGGATGCTAACCATAATGAGCTGGGCGAATTATGCGAGGTAATGATTTTTCCGGCCATTTTTTGATAAATCTGCTCGGGTTCGAGAGTGATTTTTACTCTAAGAACCTTTAATCGCTCACCACGATTGATGGCTAAAATGCGGTGAGGTGGAATTTTGCATACAGGTTCTTGATAATCAAAATACATCTTAAATTCTAGTTCTTCTTCTTTTGGTTCTTCAGATGTACTTTCACAAACAATAACACCGTTGTTCCAAGTAAAGCGGCGGGCAATCTGTCTTAATTCTGCATTATCAGAAAATCTTTCCGCCAAGATATCGGATGCACCCTTAAGTGCGTCTTCTATGGAAGTTACTTCATCAGTAATAAAAGTAGATGCCAATTTTTCAATGGGAGTCTGGTCTTGGCTTAATAATCTATCGGCTAGCGGTTCAAGACCTTTTTCTTTAGCTGTGGATGCCCTAGTCCGACGTTTTGGCCTAAATGGGCGATAAATATCTTCTAACTGCTGTAGCGTCGTGGCCTTGTTAATCTCTGCAGTAATTTCTTGGGTAAGCTTGTCCTGCTCGGCAATTAAATTGCTTATTTCAACTTTACGTGATTCTAAATTACGCAAATAGCTTAAACGATCTGATAAATTACGAATTACTACTTCGTCCAATTCCCCGGTAATTTCCTTGCGGTAACGAGCGATAAATGGGATGGTATTACCGTCGTCAAGTAATTTAATTGTTTGTTCAACCTGTTTTGTACTGAGCTTTAATTCTTTTGCTATTTGTTTAATAATATCCATGTTGTACGAGGCGGTAAATGCCTCTCCTCCTTTCAAGGACGGGTCGCCTTAACAGATTGATTATATCTGTTAGCAGAGGATTTAGTCAAGTATGATAGAATAAGTAGGAAATGAGGTGACCCATTTGCTTAAGGAGTATTTGACTGTTGCTAGGGTAAGTGAAATTACCGAGATTGAAAAAAAATCAAAATTTATTGCGCAGGTAAAACCGGTAAGTTCTGTAATGGAAGCAGAAGAATTTATTGCTGAAATTTGTAAAAAGCACTGGAATGCCACTCATAATGTTTATGCTTACTATATTATGGAAAATCAAGTAGAACAGCAAAAATGCAGCGATGATGGAGAACCCAGTGGAACTTCAGGTTTACCGACTTTGGAAGCGATTAAAGCCTTAGATTTAATTAATGTTGTTGTGGTGGTAACCAGGTATTTCGGTGGAGTACTGCTGGGGCGAGGCGGTTTGATCAGAGCTTATGGCAGTGCGGCACGGTCTGGGCTTTTAAATGCGGGAATCATTCGCTGTGTACCTTATCAGCGGGTTAAAATAGTTGTGGATTACAGTTTAATGGGAAAAATTCAAAACGAATTATTAAATGCCGGAGCGAAAATTCATGATACGCTTTATTTTACAGAGGTTACTTTTATTGCTGATATTATACCTGATTGCCTTTCTCAAGTGTATCAGTTATTGCAGGAATTAACCGCAGATCAGTTTGAATGGGAATTAGAAACGCAAGTATATCATCAAGAACAGGTTGAATAGACAATAACTTAAAAAAGCTTTTTTACACATTTTTAATTGGCTTTTTTGCAATGTTTCATAGTATAATAAAATGTAGTGTTTTTTGTTATGAAAGAGGTGATCAGCCATTAACTGCAGTAAGAAATATCTGATTTTAGTTATTTTATCAGCTGTTTTTATTATAAATGGAGTAGTGACAGCTTCAATACCAAAACCTGTAGGTTATGTTAATGATTTTGCCGATGTGCTGAACAGTCAAAGTGAGGCCGAAATTTCTGCAGTTGCTAAATCATTGGCGGATAATCAAGGGGTTGAATTAGCAGTGGTTACCATACCTAGTGTTGAACCTGAACCTGTCAAAATGTATACAACTAGATTATTTAGCGAATGGGGTATTGGCGGCCCTGAAGACAGCGGATTATTAATTTTAGTAGTAACAGAATCTCGGGAAATTGAGGTAGAAACAGGGTACGGTGTAGAAGGAGCTTTACCTGATGGAAAAGTCGGAGCTATTTTAGATCAATTTGTAATTCCTCATTTAGCTCGTAATGACTGGAATCGCGGATTGGTTGAAGCTGCCAAAGCTTATCAAGCGGAGCTTTTGGGTGAATCATTTTTGCTGGAACAAAAAAACCCTCAAAGATCTAGTGAACTGAAAGGATTTTTAATATTTTTGGCCATTGTCGTTATAGTCTTAATAAATGCTCGTAAAAGACCTCCAGGAGTTTCGGGAGGCAGCGGTTCCGGTGGAACCCGGCGCAAAACTGTTGTTTATCCTACTCGCATTCCTCGAACCGGCTCAGGCCGTAGCGGCGGTATTGGAGGAGGGCGCAGTGGTAGCTTTGGCGGTTTTGGTGGTGGGCGCAGCGGAGGCGGCGGTGCAGGTAGAAAGTTTTAGCATAAGAGAAAATTAGGGAGGGCTTTGCATTGAAAAAAGGACATATTGTATTAGGTGTGATTCT
>JAAZMN010000193.1 GCA_012798795.1 Bacillota bacterium
CCGGATTATTTCAAAAACGGAACATTATCAAAGAATTCTTTGATCCGAAATTATTGCCTGATAAATGGGATGGTATTTGCGAGATTACACTAAGGAGTTTTAAGGAACAGAAATTGTTTTACGAAGATGCTGCTCCGCTTTTGTATTTAGATGGTATTATTTCTGGTTGGGATAGCATTTTGGATATTAAGCATGTAATTGTAGATGAAGCTCAGGATTATTCTTTATTTCATTATGAAATTTTACGCAACACTTTTCCTAGAGCTGCATTTACGATTTTAGGAGACTCAAATCAGGCTTTTCATCCCTATATGAAATTGACGGATTTCTCTTTGGCCAAGGGAGTTTTTGAAAAAGCTGATTTGAATACCAAACATATCTATTTGACAAAAAGTTATCGTTCGACTAAGCAGATTACAGCTTTTACCAATAGTCTGTTGCCGGTTGCCCCTAAAACTCAATTGATGGAGAGAACCGGTATTAAACCTCAGGTAATTGCTTATCAAGCTGATCCTGCTGATGAAATAATTGAAAAAATTGAATTATGTCAAACAAAAGGGTGTCGGTCGGTTGCAGTGATCTGTAAAACAGAATTGGAGTCTGCTAAAGTAGCACAGCTCTTAGAAGGTAAGATAGAGTTTTCAAGAATTAGCCGCGAAGAAACTCGTTTTTTACCGGGAGTTGTGGTTCTTGCTGTTTACTTGGCCAAGGGCCTGGAATTTGATGCGGTGATAATCTATAATGCAGGTGCTCAAACATATCGGCAGGAAGCGGAAAGAAACATACTTTATACAGCCTGCACTCGAGCTCTGCACTACCTGTATATTTTTTATGATAATGATTTGACTCATTTTATTAAGGCTGTTGATGAAGAGCTTTATGAGCTTAAATAGGTTGAACAAAGGAGGGACATTATGGTTAATAATCTGGATGTACCGACATTTATACAAGATGTGATTGATGCATCCGGTGTAAAACAGGGACAAATTCGTGCTATAACTAGCAGCGATCTAGATACTGTGGGCAATTTCCATCTAACATGGATTTGTGTAGATGAGCAGTGGCTGTATATTATTGAGGAGCAAAACATTAAGGGTGTAAAAGGTGCGTCTACAACCGGGAGATTAGTGAATAAATATCTGCTGACAGAAATTGAAGACTTAAGATGCGAGTTTTTTGTGGGCAGTACAGCACTGATTGCCAAAATGAAAAATGGAGAACGCATTATCAGCCGCGGTTCTAAAGGAAAAGGCGGAGAGTTAAGTCAATTCAGCAGATTGGTAAATGCATTGTTAAAGAAAGAGGATTTTAAGACACCGGCTTTTGGTAAACAGGAAAGAAATAATAAGTGTCCTAAGTGCGGTAAGCTCTATCCTGATCCTAGCCGGCCGGTCTGTCCTGATTGCATCGATAAAAAAACTCTATTTAAGCGGGTGTTGGCTTTAACTCCAAAATATAAATGGCCCATTGCTGCCATGATTTTCATTATGTTTATAAGTTCGTTGATGGGATTGGCCAGCCCATATTTAACCGGGAGAGTATTGATTGACGAGGCTTTGGTTGCTGGTGGAAAATATGAAGGGATGATTGGGCAGATAGTTCTGGTAACTGTACTCGTTAATATCCTGGCTTTAGTCTTAAGTATAGTTCATGGTAGGATTAATGCAGGCGTTACTGCGGAAATAATCTACGATCTAAAAACCATGATTTTTTCTGCAATGCAGCGGTTGTCCCTTAGTTTTTACAATAAGCGCCAAACCGGTTCTTTAATGACAAGAGTGAATAATGACGCAATGGATTTACAGAATTTTTTCCATGATGGATTACCGTACTTTATTGTCAATTCTGTAAAATTAGTTGGTGTAACAATTCTATTATTGTTCATGAATTGGCGTTTAACACTGTTAATATATATTCCTGTACCGATTATTCTTTTATTTATTTATAAGGTGTTTCCTTATTTGTGGAAACTTCATTCAAGGCGTTTTCGGGCAAATGCTGCTTTAAACTCAGTTGTCAATGATTCACTGACTGGAGTACGTGTAGTAAAAGCTTTTGGCAAAGAAGATGAAGAGATTAAACGTTTCTCCATTCGCAGTAAGAGAGTATATGATGTGCAAATGAGAATTGGCAATCTAAGTTCTACTTTATTTCCCTCAATGTCTTTTATTATGGGTTTAGGACAGCTTATCGTTTGGGGAGTCGGTGGTTGGGATGTAGTTACCGGGAAAATGACATTTGGGACATTAATATCCTTTACCGGTTATATTGGCATGCTTTATGAACCCATACGTTTTATGACTGAAATTGTTGACTGGTGGTCGTCTAGCATGAATTCTGCACAGCGGATATTTGAGATCATTGACTCAAACGATTATTTACCTTCGCCTGAAAAACCGGTCAGAATGCCAAATATTAAAGGTAATGTAAGTGCAAAAGATATGGAATTTGGCTATGAGGAAGGCCAACCTGTTTTACAAGAGATAAGTTTTCAGGTTGAAGCAGGAGAAATGATTGGATTGGTGGGACGTTCAGGAGCTGGGAAGTCAACAATGATTAACCTAATTTCCAGACTCTATGACGTTGATCGAGGTTCTATTTCCATTGACGGTGTTAACATCAAAGATATTGCCCAAGAAGATCTGCACCGGCAGATTGGTATGGTACTTCAGGAGACGTTTCTGTTTCAAGGGTCCATTTTAGAAAATATTGCCTATGCGAGACCTGATGCGACGCCTGAAGAAGTAATCAGGGCAGCTCGTATTGCTAATGCACATGACTTTATCATGAAATTACCTGATGGATATGAGACGGTTATTGGAGGTCGGGGACAAGATCTTTCAGTAGGTGAACGGCAGCGCTTAGCTATTGCCCGGGCTATCTTACTTGATCCTAAAATACTTATTCTTGATGAAGCTACTGCTAATATTGATACAGAAACAGAACAGCTGATTCAAGAGGCTCTAGAACAGTTGATCAAGGGGAGAACAACGTTTGCTATCGCTCACCGATTATCTACACTGCGCAGAGCAGACCGATTATTTGTTTTGGAAAAAGGGAAAATTGTTGAAGTTGGAACACATGAACAATTATTGGAAAGACAGGGAGTTTATGAAAAATTATTTACCACACAACGTCAAGCATTAGAATTTATTGCTGTTGGGGGTTAGAAAGAGAGGATAGATATTGCAATGGAATCAAGAGATTTATCAGACTTGACTAATATCAGGTATTTAGACCCTGAAAAAGCAATTTTCTCGATTACTGAAGGAGGACTATTAACCTTACAACTGGGAAATGAATATTTTGCTAAAGTTGATCTACATCAGGCATTTCCTTTTTCGCTTGAAAACAAGTACATTTCCGTGAGAGATGAAGAAGGAAAAGAAATAGGGATTATAAAAGATTTGGATGTATTTTCACAGCAGTCTAGAGAAGCTGTTGAAAAAGAACTTGCGTGGCGTTATTACGCACCGCAGATAACGAAAATCATTGATATTAAAGATGAATTTGGACATAGATATTGGGATGTAGAAACTAATCACGGGCATCGTAAATTTGTTACCCGAGGTCGAGATGAAGGCATATATCAGATTACAGAGTCGCGTATTTTAATTATTGACATGACCGGCAATAGATATGAGATAGCAAACTATTATCAGCTTGATACTAAAAGCTTACGTTTGTTGGAACCATTTATTTAACACGCTGAGTATTTAAAATGTCTGATACGGACACTATTGTGAGGTGATTAACGTTGAGTATTACTAAAAATCTGCTTGCCGCTGATGAAACTATTTTATTTGATTTACCGTCAGATTTAGACTCTCAAGGGGAAATAATTAACGCAAAGATTATTGTTACCAATAAACGCATCATGCGGTTTGAAGTAGATAACAAACAGGTCAAATTAGTCAGTGAGCATAACCTTGAAAATATAGATAAAATTGAAGCTCAAGTATTAGTCGGCAACGGTCGGCTAAATATCTGGTCTGACGAAGGGATCATTTGTATATCTCGTTTTACGCTGGAACATCAGCCGGTATATTCAGTGGCCGAACTTTACATCAATAGATATATTAAAGATAAGATTCTGCGGCCCATTGAACCACTTGAACAGGAGCGATGTCCTAGATGTAACCGCCCATTTCGCCAGAATACCAGAATATGTCCGGTGTGCATTGACAAGCGAAAAATATTAGGCAGGTTGTGGGCTATAATGCAGCCGCATTTCTGGACGGTTCTTGGAGTAATGGCAATTTTTTGGCTGAATTCAGGGGTAAATTTAATAATTCCTCAAATTCAACGAGTATTGGTAGATGATGTATTAAAACCACAATTAAAGGATCTCCGCTTGCTGTTAATTTTAGTAGGCGGTTTAGCTTTAGGGCGTTTAACAAACACACTGCTTTCCATTTGGCGAGGCCGCAAAATGGTAAA
>JAAZMN010000194.1 GCA_012798795.1 Bacillota bacterium
AAAAGTGTTGCAGATTTTCTTGAAAGACACTGAGCAAATACAAAGAACCTGCTTAATGAACTTTAAAGTTCATTAAGCAGGTTCTTTGTATTTGCTCAGTGTCTTTCAAGAAAATCTGCAACACTTTTTAATACGTAGGTTGGTTTGATGCTTGATTGTTCAAGAGATTTCAATGTAGTAATTCCTGTAAGAACTAAGGCGGTGTCTATTTTCAAGTTTATTCCCATTTGGATGTCTGTTTCTAACCGATCGCCTACCATGAGGCATTGGTCAGCAGACAGCTGTAACTGCTTTAATGCTGCAGCCAGCATCTGCGGCGATGGTTTGCCGCAAATCAATTCCGGACGTTTTCCGGTAACTCCTTCAATTGCCCCCATCATTCCGGCACAATCTGGAATTTCTCCACCGTCAATAGGACAGGTTTTATCCGGATTAGTGGCAAAATAGCGGGCACCGTTTCTTAGTGCAATCATGGCATCATTTAGTTTATTATAATGAAAAGTTCGATCAAAAGCTGCGACTAAGAACTCAGCTTTAAGCGGATCTTTGGTAACAGTCAAACCAGCTGCTTCTAATTCATGAACTAAAGGCGGTTCGCCGATGACATAAACAACTGCTCTCGGTTTTTCTTGTTGAATACATAATGCTGTCACCAATGAAGAATTAATAATATTGTCTATGGTTACATTAATCCCCATTTTGTTTAGTTTATCAGCGTAATTTGCTCTGCTTTCTATTGGTTTATTTGAGAGGAAAATAACCTTTTTCTCAAGCGCTTCTAGAAATTCGATTACTTGATCAGCTTTTGCTAATAGACGATTGCTCAAATAAATAGTACCGTCAAGATCAAAAATATACCCTTGATATTTTAAGAGGCTGCTTTTGTGTTTCATAATTTCCTCCGGTTCTTTTCTTACCATTATATATAATGCTTGGAAAACATTCAATTGGATAATCATTACTTGCATTACAAAATAGGTTTTGTGTCTTCAAAGTAATCGCGAATACCATTGACGACAGCTTGTGCAATTGCTTCCTGTCCAGTTTCGGAAAGCATGAATAAACGATCGTAACGATTAGACATAAATCCGATTTCCATGAGCACAGTAGGTATTTTACTGTGTCTGAGAATGAAAAAGTTATCCTCAATAATTCCAGGTTCAGCCCTGCCGGGAAGTAATTCCTTCAGATATTTTTGAATGGAAATTGCCAGCTTACGGCTTTCCATTGAATGAGGTTGGTAGAGTGTAACAGCCCCTTTGGCACTTGCTGCACGATAATGATTGGTATGGATGCTTACGAATATATCGGCGTTATTTTGCTCTGCAATTAATAAACGAGCCCGAAGTCCTAAACGATAAGTGGGAGGATATCGAGTTCCTAAGGCTATACCTTCATCGCGCCGGTCAATACGCCTACCTAATTTTTTGTCCTCCAAATATTCCTGTTTTGTTATTTCAATTTCTTCTTTGTAAGATACACGATCCCAAAGGTCGTCATCATCTGTTCGTGTAAGGACAGCCGTTCCCCCTTGACTGCAAATTTTTTCAGCGATGACTTTACTTAATAACAGTGTTACTTCTTTTTCTGGAATTTGCGAATAAGAGCTGCCAGAATCCCGTCCGCCATGTCCGGGATCAATTGCAATAATATAACCCTTCAAAATACTGCTGGCTGGAATTGATTCAGGCTTTTTTTGTACAATAGCAAGGAACAAAAATATAATTACTATTATACTAAGTAATACAAGAGATTTTCTCCGGTTCAATATTAAAAAAACAAATGATCCGTTAGGCAAATAAAATCCTCCTTACTAAGATCCTTTGCTTAAAATATATGCATTCTAGTTTGTCAATAGTAATAAATAGGGATAGCCAAGGTAGGCTATCCCTATTTGCAAGATAAATTCAATTTAACGAAACAAAACACAATTACCTGATTCTCGATAATAGCGTATTCTCTCTTCAATGGGTTCACGACCGCACCCTAATTTCTCACCAAGACAATTTATACACAGAAAGCTTTTTGTGTTTCGTGAAACGAGCTTTAAGTTTATAGCAATCTCATCGCCTTCTAAGGGAGCTTTGCATTTTTCACATGTCATATTTGACATTTATTTTACCAGTTTGGCACGGACAACCACGCAATCACGGGCTGGTACCACAGGATTAAATCTTTCTTTGAAAACACCAAGTTCTTTATGCTCCCAGCAGTCATACAAAGATAGAGATAATCCTGAAGCATAAGGAAGACCTAGATCCCAAAATTGCAGAGAAAGTTCCTTGTTGCTATCGGTTAGGTTGAAAAAGCCAATTGCTAAGTCTCCATCAGATAGAACTTTTACCAGCATAAATGTTTCATCTGTATGAAACCATTGCGGCTCTGGCTTAATACGATAAGCTCCTCGACTTTCGATATCTTGGTTGATGGCGATTATATCATGATTCATGAGAATATCTTTGGTTACTTGGTTAGCACTTCTAATATCTCAGCCAATCATCAATGGAGAACCCATGATACTCCATAAGGCAAAGTGGGTTTTATATTCATTGTCACTACAACCACCAATTTTGTTTCTGATAAAGCCACTGTTACTTCCCCCATACATCCCTACTACTAACATATCCATATCATTATGGCAATAAGAGCCTGTAAAACTCGTCTTATCCAGTTGCGATATAGCTAAATTCTTTATAGAATCCCAGCTGTCCTGGATATCTCCAGTAGATCTGTACATCTGGGCACCTGATTCACGAATCCAATGGTATACATTATCTGCTCCCCAATTACAAGCAGAAAATAAGATATCACGTCCACAGTTTCTTA
>JAAZMN010000195.1 GCA_012798795.1 Bacillota bacterium
CCATGTTCAATAATTACTGTTACAACAAATTTCGGATCATCTGCAGGTGCAAAACCAACAAACCAAGAATGAGGTTCTCCTCGATTAATTTCAGCTGTTCCTGTCTTTCCAGCAACTAAAACAGGCTCTATTTTAGTTGCTTGTCCTGTACCATAATCTACGGCTGCAATCATAGCTTCTCGTACCAAATGTGCCTGATGCTGAGTAATAACCTGACAAATAGATTTGGGTCGTCTAATCATTCGCCTAAACCAACTGCCGCTAACTGCTTTTACTAAATAAGGCTCCATTCTAATGCCGCCGTTTGCAATAGTCCCAATGGCACAGGCCATCTGCAGTGGTGTAACCAACAATTCACCTTGTCCAATGCCTATTTGAGCCCATGCAAAAGGATTTAATTGAGCAGAAGGTAAATTACCTTTTTTACCGTTCAAGTCAACACCAACGGGTTCACCCAAACCAAAACTTCTATAATATGTAATTAGTTCATCGCATAATTTAACTGCTAGGTGAGCAAAAACAACATTGGAAGAAAAAACTAAAGCCTCCTGAGTTGTTATTTCTCCATAAATAGTTCCATTGAAATTACTAATTGACTGATTTTCAAATTCTACTCTACCCTGATCAATCCAGATACTGTCTGCATGTGTCAGCGCTGTTTGGTAAGCAGCTGCCAGCACCAGAGGTTTAACTGCAGAACCAGGTGGATACATTCCGTTAAAAGCCCGATTATAAAACGGACTGTTTGGATTTTCCTGATACTGCTGCCACTTTTCCTCCAGCAGATTGCTGTCTATTGCCGGAGCAGAATGTACTGCTAACAATTCACCGGTTTTTGGCTGCAAAACAACGACAGCACCGTTAGAATCCTGAAATATATCTTCAATTTCAGTTTGAAGCTGAAGATCGATTGTCAAATATAAATCCTGTTCATTCGCTAACTGCTTATTATAAACCTGCTCCAATCCGGTAATCCCATATCGCGGATGAAAATAACCAATTATATGAGATAAACCAGCAGGTCCGTAGTATTTCCGCAGCAAAAACCCGTGTGCCGGTTCAGTTTCAGCTAATAATTCTCCATTACGATCATAAATTTTACCCCGCATTTTTTGAAAAACAAGATAGTTTTTTGGATTGCTGGGATGTTCTGCTAAATCAACACGAATAATCTGCCAGTAACCTAAAGCACACCATAAAACTGAAAATAATACCAGAAAATTAACTAAGAGTTTTTTACTGTTTGGCTTTTTAGGTTGAATTAATTTATAGTTATAACTCGGCTTTGCAAGTTTAGTAAGTGTCCCCAAAAGCCACATATTAGCAATAAGTGAACTGCTTCCGTAACTGAGAAACGGTAATGTCATTCCACTTAAGGGAATAATCTTCAAAATTCCACCGATTACAATAAAAACTTGATAGCCCCATAGTAATACGATCCCAACAGCTAGAATGTGACTCTTACCTGACAAATTTTGACCAGCTTTCAAGCCAAAGAACAGCAGCAAAAAATAGAATACTAATATTAAAGTTGCACCGATAAAACCTACTTCTTCACAAATAAGAGCAAATATATAATCAGTGTGGATTGCTGGAATATTGACACCTAATCCTTGTCCTAACCCGGCTCCAAAAAATCCACCGTTACTTACGGTAAGCAGTCCTTGAATAATTTGATAACCGGCTCCGTGCGGATCGTTCCAAGGGTTAAGCCAAACACTGATTCTCTGCTGCAGATGATTAAAAACAGACCTGGTCACCAATATTCCTGCTAATGAAGTTAAAATATATAGAAAAACAGAATACCAATTAAAACAGATATATAATGCAAGGGTAATAAATACCAAGTAAAAAACTAAAGCTGGGCCTAAATCACGCTGAAATCCTAAGAATAAAAACATCCCAGCCATCAGCAGAAATAATGGACCCCAATACCGTAAATTAGGCCATCGCCTGTCTATTTTAAGCAATTCTCGATTATCATAAAAATAACCTGCTAAAAATACAAGTAAAAAAATGCGGGCAAATTCAATCGGCTGAAAACGAATTCCGGCTATATTCAGCCAAGCTTTTGCTCCACCGGCTGTTTCTCCAAAAATCAATGTAAAAACCAATATAACTAGTGAAATTAAACCATTAATGTACTTATGTCTGATATTATGCCAATTAATGATCAAAGCTGTTAAATATGCAATGGCACCAAGCATTAGACCTCGCCATTGAAAAAATCCCAGCTGTTGATCAATCCGTACGATAAACAACCATCCTAGAATAGCTAAAATGCCGGCTATAATTATACCAATTGAAGGGCAGGCTCTTTTTTCGGTTATAAAAACCAACAATAATAAAACGACCCATAAAGAAAGTAACTGCCACCAATTAGACAAAGGAATAGTCTGAGACAGCCATACATAACTTGCTAAAAAAAACAATCCCAGTTCTAATAGTATGCCGGTACGCCGCCTCACATCCCCCACCTCTTATGGTATCGCGATAACAATCACGGTAATATTGTCGGGACCGCCTTTTTTAATGGCAGTTACAATTAATTTATCAGCAGCGGCCTGTGGCGAATCAGCTGCCAAAACTTGCTGAATTGTTCCTTCCTCAACTACATCAGTCAGACCATCTGTACATAATAAGATCTTGTCGCCGGTATTTAGTACTAGCGAATGCGTCTCAATTTCAATCTCTCCAATACCAATGGCCTGAGTCACTACATGACGGTGGGGATGATTAACTGCTTCAGCTGCGGTTAAAGTTCCGTTTCTCAGCATTTCACCCACAACCGAATGATCAGATGTTAATTGTTTTAATTTACTATCGCGTAAAAGATATGCACGACTATCCCCGACATGCCCCAGATACAAACAATAATTTAAATTTTCACTGTTAATGACCGCAAGAGTCGCAGTAGTACCCATACCACTGCAACTGGGTACTTTTGCTGCATCTTGAACCACCCTATGGGCTTTTTGAATTGCATTAACAATATCTTGTAAAGGCTCTTTAGAGGAGAAAGAGTAATTTTTAAACACATTCACTGCCATGTTTGATGCTACTTCGCCAGCCTGATGACCGCCCATACCGTCACAAACTACGAATACACAATCTGAATGCCAGAATGCATCCTCATTCTGATGACGTATACATCCTATATTTGTAGCAATACCTACTTGTAAACTCAAACTCCTCACCTCTTCACTAGTAAAACTCTTTCAACATCTCCTTGACAATTCGATAACACAAACGCACCAGCCACATCAGAAAAAGCACCTTGATTATTGCATAAAAAAATTGAATCATGGTACATTTTCCCTATAAATGAGTATTGCAGTACCTAATCTTATAATATCATCAATATTTAACGCCTGATCACTGACTATCTCATCGTTAACAAATGTTCCGTTAGTACTATCATTATCTTTCAATCTCCATGTGTGATTTTCCTTGTATAACCATGCATGTATCCTGCTGACTTTACTATCCTCAATTACTATGTCGCATTTAAAACTGCGTCCAATGCTATAACGCTTATTTGTTAATCGAAAAATTTGTTCACCATCACTACCTTGATAGATTAAAATTGATTCTTCCCCTGAATTCTTGCTACAATAAAGGTATTTTTGAGTCATACTTGACCCATTATTAAAACTATTTTCGTCTACGCTTGTATCAGTTGATTCACTTGTGAGCACATCGTTTAGCGCTAAAAATTCAGATTCAATTCTAACAATTCCAGAACTAATCAGAGGATCTTCGGAAAACTCAATCACAAGATCGCCGATAAAGCTCAATTGTTCTTTTTCGGCTTTTTCATGTAAAACTCCTTTTAATTCTTTGACAAATGTGCTTTGTAAAGCTCTAAATTCAACAAGCTGATTCGGATGCAAATATATAATATATTTATTCGGTACATATGTCCTAGCCACGCTGACTCTTTTTTGTGACTCCATTGTTTTTATCAATCTTTTCCCAATTTCAACCGGCTGCAGCCGGCCTTTATTACTTTTTCGGAACAAGCCTTCAATCACAGTTTCCATGAGATTTTCAATACGATCAAGAATACTCATCATAATCCTCCCTGGTTGACTGCTTTAGTTGGCCGCATGCGGCTTCAATATCAGTTCCGCGCTCTTTGCGAACGCTTGCTTGAATTCTGTTCTTATTAAGATAGTCGACAAAAGCTTTAATTCTACTCTGTTGTGAACGCTGATACTTTTGGACCACAGGATTAATGGGAATAATATTGACATGACAATTTACGTCTTTCAACAGCTCAACTAACTCTCGACAATCAGCTAATGTATCGTTAAAGTCGGCAATTAATGCATATTCGAAAGTTATCCTCCTATTTGTTCGCTCGGCGTAATACCGACAAGAATCCATCAGCATATCTATTGAATATACTTCTGCAGCGGGCATAATTAACCGTCGTTTACGATCATTTGCCGCGTGCAGAGAAACTGCCAGTCCCACTTGAGTATTGTCATTAGCTAGCTGTCGAATCTTAGGTACAATTCCACAAGTGGATATAGTAAACCTGCGTAAGCCTAAAGAAATTCCATCAGAGTGATTCATTATCGCGATGCTGTTCATTACAGGAGTATAGTTGTTCAGAGGTTCTCCCATTCCCATAAACACAACATTAGTCACATTTCCCTGCTTATGCTGAATAAACTCTACTTGTTTGGCAATTTCTCCGGCAGTAAGATTCCTAGTAAATCCCTGGAGACCAGTAGCACAGAAAGTACAGCCCATCCCACAACCGACCTGAGATGAAACACAAATTGTTTTACGTCGTCTTTCAGGTATTAAAACCGTTTCAATTGTCTTATCGTCCTCTAACTGAAATAGATACTTCCTGGTTTTATCCCGGCTGATTTGTTCTTGTTTTGGCTGAATTTTTGTTATCTTACAGCTATGTTCCAAAAAGCAAATCAAATCATCAGGTAAATTATGCATCTGGGTAAAGTCGCTTACTACATGCTTATGGAGCCAACGAAATATCTGTTTGCTGCGGTATTTAGGAATATGATTCATAACCAAGAATGCCTGCAGTTCATCGGCAGTCATGCTGTTAATGTCTAGTTTATCCAGTTTTTGCATATTATTACCCTCCAAACTATATAGGATAGAATACTTGTACCAAGGTTAATCTACACTTGAGGTGAGAAAATAATGCAAAGATGCAGTAAAGTACACTTTCTAACGTCTTATGTAGAATATTTACTTGATGCGGGTATTCGCTCTGAAGAATATTATGTAGGAGATGCCAGTCGATTTCTACGCTATTTATTAGCGAACATTACAGAAGATGATGTCCTGAATTTTATTAATTATTCTGCTCAAACTGCTTCATACAAAAGCCGCTTAAAAAAGACCCTAAGAAAATTTTTCAACTTTGGTAGCGAAAAATTAGCTCTAGAAAATTTATCTCTAATACTAAAAAAAACCAGATGAAATCTCATCCGGTTATCCATCTATGGTCGGGGCGACACGATTTGAACGTGCGGCCTTCGCGTCCCGAACGCGACGCTCTACCAAACTGAGCCACGCCCCGAAATTTCTTCTTGGACTAGTATATCTGTAATTAGGGACATTGTCAAGATTGTTTACCAACCTTTTTTGTCTTAATCAGCCTACTTAATTGAAAAAGTAAAATCCACCCCTTTTAAGTTTAATGTGGAATTTAATTTTTCAAAATTAACAATGGAAGTTTCTCTTTCAAAACGTTATGATGTATTTGGTAGCGCCTCCGTCAGGTGAATTTCAATTGACCCTTAAATCAGCCTTTTACTACTGCAATTGTTTTTAGCTTCAGTACAGGCTTTACTAAATCCAGCTGTTGGTGCATGACTTCATCTATGTCTTTGTATGCTTTGTAGTATTCTTCTGCAGTATCTCTTTTTCTTCGTTTACCTAAGACAATGTCCTTTTCTTGGAAATCTTCCATCACTTCGTCTAAGCTGAATTGTCTGACAGCCTCTCGGCGACCCATGATGCGTCCTGCGCCATGACTGGAAGAATTGAACGATTCCGGATTACCCAGACCTTCCACAATATAAGAATACCCACCCATAGCTCCTGGAATAATCCCTAACTCACCCTTTTTAGCCCTAATTGCTCCTTTTCGGTGTATCCACAGTTTTCTTCCAAAATGTTCTTCAAAAGCAGCGTAATTGTGATGGGCATTTACTTCCATGGTAATACTAATTCTTTTAATTCCGGTAAACTGCCGGATAGCATTAAAAACTATGTTCTGCACTCTTTCCATAATAAGAGTCCGATTACTGCGAGCAAAATCCAAAGCTAAGTTCATCCAGCCAATATAACCTTGTGCTTCAACTGTATCTGCAGGTAAATACGCCAAATCATATTCACGGGGAACCAGAGATTTCATTTTTTTATTCATAGATTTTGCTAAATTGTTAAAATAGTTTGCTACCTTATAACCAAAGTTTCGGGAACCGGTATGAACCATTATTCCCAAAAGACCATCTTCATCTTCCTGCAGTTCAATAAAGTGATTGCCCCCTCCTAATGTACCAATTTGATAATAGGCTTCCTCCAACTGCGGCAGCTTTTGATGACCGTAAGAGTATAATCGTGTCGGATTGTCGGGAGCCTGCTGTTTGATTAAACTATCAATCATAGATGATTTTTGGGGTGTTTTATGATGCTCAAAGCCCTGAGGTACCTGCTGCATAATTCTTTTAACAATATACTCTGCTAAAGAAATTTTAGGTGCACTTACATCTCTTAATATATAAGCAGGCACATCAGTATGAATAAAACATATCCCGCAGCCAATATCAACTCCCACCGCATTAGGTACGACCACATCTTGAACTGCTAAAACTCCACCGATAGGCATACCATACCCGGCATGAGTATCCGGCATGAGGGCAATATGTCTAAAGGCAAACGGCAGGTTGGATAGATTATATGCTTGTCTCATGCAGACCTCATCCAAATGCTCTGGACTAGGTAACCATACTTTAATAGGAACTAATTGTTCACCTGGATTAAAAATTTCAAACATTTATTACCTCCTAGATAAAAATAAATGATAACTATCTTCCACTTAGACAGTTCTCAATGAAAACCCTGCTTATAACATAATACATGTAGCTGGCAGAAGTGTTACTATACTGCAATTTTACTTTTAAAAAATATGGACATGATATAAATGAAGTTTTAGATCTGTTTAGAGGAGTGAGGAAAAATGTATTTTTGGCAGGGACAGGAAGAATTAGCTTTTATACAATGGATATTTAGAGGTTTAACAATGTTTTTTTGGCTCTTTCTTGTAACTAAACTGATGGGCCAAAGAGAAGTAGCTAAGCTGAATTTGTTTGATTTTATCGCCGCAATCTCAATTGGTGGACTTGTTTCAGGACCTTTATTTAATCCGCGGGCAGGATTGAGTGGCCCTATAATTAATGTAGGATTACTTGGATTGCTTAATATTATTCTGGCCTATATTTCTTTAAAAAATCCAAAATTGCGGCGTGTTTTTCAAGAAGAACCTATTGTACTTATTCAAAATGGTAAGATTCTGGATAACATGATGCACAAAACTAGATTTAACTTAGATGATTTATTAGCCAATCTAAGATTGAAAAACATTGCTGATATATCCGACATTGAATTTGCAATTCTGGAATCTAATGGAGAACTGAGTATTATTCCAAAATCACAAGCTCGCCCCATAACCCCAAAAGACTTCAATCTAAGTACTGAATATGAAGGCATGCCCACTGTTTTGATTGAAGACGGTAATGTAGTTGAAGATAATTTAAAAGATAATCACTTAACTGTAGAATGGCTGCTTCAAGAGTTGAAGGCTCAAGGAATTGCAGACCCATCAGATGTAACAGCAGCTATTCTTGACACTAAGGGGACATTGTTTGTTAGTAAAAAAAGACGAAACTAAACAGGCACTACCAACTAATAGTGCCTGCTCTACTTCATATTCACAGATTTGCTGTGGTGCATTATGCCACAGTAATTTCTTCTGCTAACTTGGCAATAATTAATGAATTAGTCGGTACTCGATCTCCTAAATGAACGCCGCATAATGAAATAATATAATCTGTGTTGCCATTTTTCCAAGCAGTCACTACCGCATTACGAATGGCTGCTTCTACTCCCCCGACAGTAGCATTATATTTTTGAGCTAGTGTAGGATATATTTCTTTTGTAAGTGCCCCTCCCACATAACCGCGAGATTGACACATCATTGCTGCATCCCTTAAATATATAAAACCCTTAAAATGAGGTGGTACACCCATTTCATGTAAAATCTTAGTGATTCGCTTTTCATTGGTTTCATTGATATTTCGCCGTTGGTATTTCGGTAATTCTTGATAAGTAGTGTGATTATGAGATAAGCCCTGCTCATCTTCTTGTGCAAATTGACGTATACGTTCTGCTAACATTGCTAAGTTAAACGGTTTTACGATAAAATAATCAACACCTAACTCAGTTAAGCGCGAAACTAATTCATCACGGCCAAAAGCTGTTAAGACAATAATATGCGGTCTGGGATCAAGCTGTATCTTTTCCAGTCGTTCCAAAACCCCTATCCCATCTAAATGAGGCATTGTAATATCTAAAATCATCACATCAGGTTTCAAGTCCAAAAGCTTTGTTAATGCCTCTTCACCATCATAAGCTACGCCCACAGTTTCCATGTCCGGTTGACTGTCAAAAAATTCCGTCAAAATGCTGCACAATTCGACATTATTATCAACTACCAAAATCCTCATCATTTCAAATATCATCACCCTTTTTGTGAATAGTATTTACCATTTCTACCTAAACTTTACTATTCCTGCTTAATTACTAATATTTTCCATTTTGCAGATAAAAAATCCATCAATTCCATGTACAAACGGTATTATTGATAACATTCCTCTCTTATCCGAAAATGGAAACCAATTAGGTAAATCTGCTAATTTAAACTGGGGATATTTATGTAAAAACCAGCGAATCATGTTTTCGTTCTCTTCAGGTTCAGTAGTACACGTGGAGTAAACAAGGGTGCCTCCTGGTTTAACTAAACTGACAGCATTATTTAAAATTTTTCTCTGGAGCTCAACTAGGTCATTTATATCCTCTTCTGTTCTACGCCACTTAATATCAGGGTTTTGCCTCAGCACACCTAGACCTGAACAAGGTGCATCTACAAGAACCTTGTCGGCAGGTAAAGCATGTAACTCTGAAGCATCGCCCACATAAGATTTAATGATTGAAATACCCAGCCGGCGTGCATTCTCCCGAATTAATTGCACTCTTTCTTCAGTCTGATCAACAGCAGCGATTTTACCTTGATCATTCATCAATTGAGCCAAATGCGTACTTTTACCTCCTGGTGCAGCACAAAGATCATATACTACCTCACCGGCTTTTGGGTTTACAGCATAGGCTGTCAATGCTGAACTTTCATTCTGCAAGTAATAGTATCCTGCTGAAAAGTAAGGATCCTCAATTATTTGAGAAGATGTTCCTAAAGTGATAACATCAGGAGCATATTTAACAGCCATAGCATCAATATTTTTTGCTGTAAAATAATTTTTTAGCTGCTCAACAGAAGTTTTCAAAGTATTGACTCGTACATCAACACGAGGAATTTTATTGTTAATTCTACAAAAACTAATTGTATTATCTACCCCATAACGCTTGATCCATCTGCTTACCATCCATTTCGGATGGGAATAATTTATGGAAATGTATTCAACAGGATCAGAATCTAATTCAGGCAGAGGTATATTCTGATAATTACGGACCAGATTACGTAAAACTGCATTGATGTAACCGCTGATCCTGCGCCTATTCTTACTCGGTGACAATTTTACGCTTTCATTTACTGCAGCAGACACTGGAATTCGATCAAGATAAATTATCTGATACGCTCCTGAACGCAAAATACATCGTACCTTGGGATTAAGCTTTTCTACCTTAAGTTTTGATAGGTAATTCAGATAAAAATCAATCAGATTTTGCATTCTAACAGTACCATACACAATCTGTGTAGTCAGAGCAATGTTATTTTTGCTCAACTTATACTTAATAATAACTTGATTTAAAGCATCCTGAATAAATAATCCGCCTTCAATCTTAACTAATGCTTCTACAGCAGCAGCTCTTGGATTTGACTTACGGTTCATTTAAAACACACCTTAATAAACAGGCATAAGTATGCCGGCTTATTATTCCCTTCTCTGACCGCGAAGAAGCAGTAGTCTGACTAACTGCAGTGCTGACATAGCAACCGCAGCAACATACGTCAAGGCAGCTGCTGACAATACCTCGCGAGTTTTTGGCAACTCAGATTTAGTAATATATCCGCCATCAGTTAAGAGTCTTAACGCTCGATTGGATGCATTGAATTCCACCGGCAGTGTAACAAGCTGAAACGCTAAAGCCGCAATGAAAAACCAGATTCCAACAGTCATTAATGTCTGACTTTGGAATAACAAACCAATAAAAAACAAAGGAAATGCTGCTTGAGAACCGAAACTTGCTATTGGGAAAATATTATTTCTAATACCCAACGGAATATAATTCTGGGCATCCTGTAGTGCATGACCGGTTTCATGTGCGGCAATTCCCAATGCTGCAACACTGCTGCTTTGATATACCGGCTGCGATAATCTTAACACCTTTGTCCTCGGATCATAATGGTCGGTAAATGAACCTCTAGTTAACTCCACTTTAACGTCATGTAATCCGTTCGCATCCAGCAGATTTCTTGCTGCTTGTGCTCCAGTTATACCAGAAGCAGCTCTTACTCTCATATACTTTTTGAAAGCAGATGATACTTTTGCCTGAGCCCAAATTGCCAAAATTAGGGCAGGTATTATCAATACATAAGTTGGATCAAAATAATAAAATGGCATTTCTTTCACCTCTCTAATTAGTTTTCTCAATATCTCTATATTTATAGAACGTGTTTAAGCACGTTTTCTATCTCATTAAGATCAACTGTAGTATTATAACATGGACCAAAAGGTCGTTTATTGGTAATTCCCAATACATTAATATTTTCAACATCAGAAATTCCACTAGCTAAATCACGTTCACAGGCGACAGCAATTACAACTCTCGGATTGAAATCTTCAATTTTACGCCTGGCTATGGTCCCACCAGTAGCGACTTCCATTTTAAATCCATACTTATCCTTAAGTTCCAGCAAATTATTGATCAAACATCCACCACATCGGTGGCAGTTTTCAACATCTGTAGTCACCTTAAATTTGCAGTCAGCGTCTTGAATACAGTGAGGCAGCAGTAGTAATACTTCTTCAGGTTTTGCTTTAATATGCTTGAGTCTGGTTAAGCGATTGTGTAAAAATATGAATGAAGCACGAATTCTATCTTTGTCTATCTGCATGATACCGCCTATACTTAAAACTATCGGATATAATCTATTTAGCATCCAAATAATCGGCTTTTCAAACTTTAGTATGGGTTTTGCTCGTTTTAGTGTGAAAGACAATCCGGCGATGGTAATCAAACCAAGAAATACAATGATACCGACAATTATTAATAATACATAACTAATATTACTAATATATGTTAACATAAATGCAAAAAATAACAGTAATCCAAAGCTAATTCCTAATAGACTAATAAACAAACGAGAATCGGATTCAGTTTTCATCTAATTCTGCTCCTAAACATTGTCCAATTCGAAGACGCAAACCATTGGCTATATCATAAGCACTCATCCTGCGTGCTCCCTGTCGCTGCATCTGCTTTATAAGTAAAACGCCTTCTCCGGTACCCACACTTATTCCATCTTTAGTAATATCTTTAATTTTCCCCGGATAATGATAGGCATCATCGGCAATTTCAGCTTCCCATACTTTAATTAATTCGCTTTGAAAATAGGTAAAGGCTGTAGGCCATGGATTCATTCCGCGTATATGATTAAATAATACAGCTGCCGGTAGCTGCCAATCAATTTCGCCATCTTTTTTCTCCAATTTTGGAGCATAAGTTGCTAAATCATGATTCTGAGGAATTCGCGGCGCGTCTCCAGATGCAATTTTTGTCAGAGTCTTTTCTAATAAGACTGCGCCTTTTACTGCTAACCGATTATGCAGTGTGGATGCTGTATCGGTTAAGCTGATAGGTTCTTCTAACTGATGGATTATATCTCCTTCATCCCAGCCTTCGCTGAGATACATGGTGGAAACTCCAGTAATCTCTTCACCATTAATAATAGCATATTGAATAGGTGCAGCTCCGCGATACTTAGGCAGTAGTGATGCGTGAACATTAATACATCCATGAACAGGTAGCCTTAAAATATCAGCCGGGATCTTTTGACCAAATGCAACAACCACGATTATGTCTGGAGCTAATTCATCTAATCTTTGGTAAAACTGATCTGTGTCAATTCTCTTAGGTTGATAAATAGGGATATTATATTTCAAAGCCTGCTTTTTAACCGGCGAATACTGCAATTTTTGACCGCGATTTTTTCTGCGATCAGGTTGAGTTACTACAGCTGCTAACTGATGTCGGGCCATTACTACTTCCAAACTCGGCACAGCAAAATCTGGAGTACCCATAAAAACCACTCGCATTTTTATTCGTCCCCTTCAGAAAAAATTTCTGCTTCATCTACAAGATCAACATACAAAATTCCATTTAGATGATCAATCTCATGCTGCAGGGCACGAGCCAGTAAGCCTTCTCCTTTAATTCTAAAAGGCTTACCCTTTTCATTTAAAGCCTCTACCTCTACATTTGCGGCACGTTTTACATAAGCCTTTTTCCCAGGCACACTTAAGCAACCCTCTACATCAATATCTTCGCCTTCACGAGAAATAATTTCAGGGTTTAACAGCACTATTGGTCCGTCTCCCACATCAATGACCACAATTTGTTTCCTGATTCCAACCTGTGGTGCGGCTAATCCTGCACCTTCCGCAGCATACATAGTCTCTAACATATCCCGAATTAATCTTGATATTCTTTTAGTAACTCGTTTGATTGGTTGTGTCTGCTGGCGTAAAACCGGTTCGCCTAAAGTCTTAATCTCTAACACTGCCACATTTTTCCCTTCTCTCTAATACTCATTAAATAAGTATATCATAATTCTTATAATAAAAACAATGGTTCACAATCCACATCTATGACCACATCTTGATCATTTTGGGGGATATCATCAAGTAAATTGTTAATTGGTTCTCTAGATTTAATAATGATCTGCCACCGATATCTACCTTTAATCTTTGGTATTGGTGCTGGAGCCGGGTTAAATACCTGTGCATTTTTTAGTCTTTTATTAAGCAGCAAAAAAACTTTTTCAGCCTTACGTTCTACTAACATTTCAGGGCCTTGAACAAGTATGCGGACTAAATGACCGAATGGAGGATAGTTCAGCTGACGTCTAAAGGTAATTTCTTGACGATAAAATGATAGGTAATCTTGTTTTTGTACTGCCTTTATAGCATAATGAGCAGGATCGTAACACTGGATAATTACTCTTCCCAACTTAATGTCTCTTCCAGCACGCCCACTTACCTGCGTAAGCAGTTGAAAAGTGTGCTCCGAAGCACGAAAATCCGGGAAATTTAAAGTTAAATCCGCGCTTAATACACCTACTAACGTTACATTAGGAAAATCCAAACCTTTGGCAATCATCTGCGTTCCAATTAATACATTGGCATCTTGATTTTTAAACCGGTTCAAAATACGACTATGCGCTCCTTTTATCCGAGCTGAGTCCGCATCTAAACGCACTGTTTTTGCTTGAGAAAAATTCTGCTTAACATACTGCTCAACTTGTTGAGTCCCGCTTCCGAATTGTCTCAGGTAATGAGAGGCACAATTAGGGCAGCTAGTTGGTAGTTTCTGACGGTATCCGCAATAATGGCACTTGAGGGAGTTATCAACTTGATGGTATTTTAAAGAGACTTGGCAGTTCCGGCACTCAATGACGTAACCGCATTCACGGCATAATACAAAAGAAGAATATCCACGCCTATTAATAAAAATTATTGCTTGTTCTTGCCTGGACAAAGTATCTTCTAACGCCTCCGACAATTGGCGGCTAAACATAGAGCGATTGTCTTTAGCAAATTCAGAACGCATATCCACTACTGAGATTTTCGGCATTGAAATATGATTCACTCTATAGGGCAGTTCAACCAGCTTATAATCACCTCGCAGCGCACGATGATAACTTTCTATAGAAGGTGTTGCACTACCTAAAATAACTACTGCTTCATGATATGCAGCTCGTTTCATGGCCACACCGCGAGTATGGTACTTCAGCATTCCGTCCTCTTGTTTATAAGTAGTTTCATGTTCTTCATCTAAAATAATTAATCCGATATTATGAAAAGGTGCAAAAACAGCAGAGCGAGCACCAATTACAATGTCTACTTCACCATTATAGATTTTATGCCATTGATCATACCGTTCACCTTCAGACAGTCCACTGTGTAACACTGCAATTCTATCGGGAAACCGCTGAGTAAAGCGGGCAATTGTCTGGGCAGTCAAAGCTATTTCAGGAACAAGCATAACTGCTTGTCTGCCTTGATTTAGACAGTGCTTTATAGAATGAAGATAAACTTCGGTTTTACCGCTTCCAGTTACTCCGTGAACTAATACAGGCTTATGCTCTTTTTTCATTTGATTTATGATTTCTTCTAAAGCCTTAACCTGATATTGATTTAATGTGTGGATCTCTTCTTCTCCTGTTTCTAATTGAATTTTGCGTTCAATCACTTTTGATTCAAGCTCAATATAACCTTTGTCACGTAAGGCATTTAAAGTTTGGTAATTGGCTTTGGTTTGAGCACAGAGTTCACTGGCCAACTGCTGTGGATTTTCATTTAGACTCATGAGTACAGCACGCTGTCTCACAGCGTTCTTCGGTAATTTTTCTAAATATATGGGAAGCATCTCCAGATTACTCAATGTTACCACTAGCTGTTTCTTTTTACTCACTCTCTCCCTGCCATAACGGGTTCCAGCTGGAAGAAAAAACTGTAAAGCCTGCGAATACAGTCCTATATACTCCTCAGCCATCCATTTAGCCACCTCAAGCTGTTCTTCAGTTAAAATCGGCTTTAGATCAAGTGGTTTGATTATATTTTTGATTCTCTCCGGTTCAAGATCCACTTCGTCAACTAATTCTACTACATACCCTTCTACTTGGCGTTTACCAAATGGAACCAATACACGATGTCCTAGGCGTAACTGCTCAATGTTTTTTGGTATTCGATAATGAAATATTTTATCAACAGCTGTAATTTTTACATCCACAATAACTCCGGCATACTTAAAAATATTCTTCACCTCCTTTATTTTAAATAAATATCTTGAATAAAAAATGACCTGTGGATGTCCACAGGCCCGCAGTTATTTAATTCCTTCTTTTGTGTGTATCCACTGAACCTTACCAGCTTTAAATTCTTCTAGTGCAATAGTCACTGGTTTATGACGTTTGGTCTCTAGCTTAATTTTAGATCCGGAAAGAATTTGGCGGGCTCGTTTAGCGGACACAACCACTAAAGTAAAGCGACTGAGTGGAATAGAGGAATCATATTTGTTTATCTTCGGTTTCATTTACTATCTCCTTTGCCATAATCGTTGAATAGAATGTAAGTCAGCTCTAACAACACGGCACGATTCTGCTTTTATTATTGTAATCAGTCTTTCGACTGCTTTATCTAATTGATCATTGATAATAAAATAATCGTAATCTACAATATACTTCAGCTCTTCAAAAGAATGCTCCAATCTTTGAGTAATTATTTCATTAGAATCTTTGCCCCGTTTATTTAAACGCTTCCTCAATTCTTCCCAAGTAGGCGGTAATAAAAATACTAAAACTGCCTCATCCATCATTTTTTTAATCTGCAGAGCGCCCTGAATATCTACATCCATAATCACAGTCTGCCCTTGACTAATTCTTTCATCAACAAAAAAGCGGGGAGTACCATAGCGATTGCCTACAAACTCAGCCCATTCCAAAAATTCCCCGTCGGCAATCATCTGATCAAATTTCTCATCGGAAATAAAAAAATAGTCTACCCCGTCTGTTTCACCTGGACGAGGTTTTCTTGTTGTAGCACTGATGGAATACTGTAAATTGGGGATATGTGGAACAACTCGGTCTATTAGTGTATTTTTACCTGTGCCGCTGGGACCAGATAAAACGATTAAAAAGCCTTTTAAATCCAACCAAATATCCCCCTATCTCATAAAATCCATACCTGAATTAGCCAACTAGGCAAACAAAAAATCTTCACATTAACCCTAGCTGTCATTAGTTTCTCCGGCATTATTGGGAATTAAGCGGTGAGCTACTGTTTCAGGCTGAACTGCCGATAGGATGATATGATCACTGTCAGTAATGATCACAGCCCTTGTACGGCGTCCATATGTAGCGTCAATTAACATACCGCGTTCTCTTGCTTCGCCAATAATTCTTTTTATTGGCGCAGATTCAGGACTTACAATACTAACAATGCGGTTGGCAGCAACGATGTTACCAAACCCGATATTAATAAGTTTAATTTCCACTGCTATATCCTCCTTGCTACCATTTTAACACGTTAGCCCAGTCTTTCCAATAGAGCTCTTCGCTGTCGTTTCCCTAAACCTTGAACTCGACGATTCTCGTTAATACCTATTTCTTCCATAATCTTCTTTGAGGTAACCTTTCCGACTTGAGGTAGCGACTCAATTAGATATGCAACCCTCATTCTAGCAATAACCTCATCATCAGAGTTGTTTAACACTTCCTCTAGGGACACTGAACCACTCTTTAACTTACTGCGTAAAGCAGCTCGTTTACTGCGCATCTCTTGAGCTTTCTTTAATGCTTTTCTCTTTTCTGCTGCGGTTAATTGTGGTAAAGCCATCTCTATTCACCTCCTCACTCACCAAAATCTGCAATCCTAAAATCGCTAGATAATCCTGTTACTCTAAATTTTGGACTTGCTCCCGTATACGCTCTAACTCACTTTTCAAGCTTAAAACTAACTTAGTGATACATAAATCGTTAGCTTTTGAACCAATGGTATTTACTTCGCGATTCATTTCTTGAATCAAAAAATCTAATTTCCTGCCAACTGGTTCATTCTGGTTTAGACTCTGACGGAATTGATCAACATGACTGAATAACCGTACAATCTCTTCATCTATAGTACATTTATCAGCAAAGATTGTAACTTCAGTTTCGAACCTCTCCTGGTTTAAGCTTGTCCCCTCAAGTAAATCTTGTAGGCGTTCCTGCAGTCGTTGACGATATTCATCAACAACAAAGGGCGCTCTTTCTTCAATTTGACATATAAGCTGTTCTACTAGATCAATTTTATGATTTAAGTCTTCCGCAAGTCTTTTACCTTCTGCCAACCTCATAGCATTTAACTGCTCTAAACCACTATAAACAGCGTCGCATACAATATCGGTGAGTGAATCCCAATCAATTTCAAGATCAGAAATGTGAATAACATCAGGAAGCTGAATAATATGTTCAAATGTTAAGTCAGACAGTGGAAGCTCTTGCTGTAATTCCTTCCATTGGGCATGTAATCCTCTAACAATACCCTTATCTATCTTCACCATTCTATCTTTATCAGCTAATTCCTCTATATTTACATAAATTTCTATCCTACCGCGGTTAATTTTTTCTTTTACAATTTTAAGTATAGGCTCTTCCAGAGCTTGATAGCGTCTGGGAAGACGAATGACAGGATCAAGATACCGATGATTTACCGATCTTATCTCTACCATAATCTGCCAGTCATCTTTTGTTTTCTCAGTATGCCCGAATCCTGTCATGCTAACAGCCATATATAAGCCTCCATTTACCGTACGATTACTATATTAAGTTCTGGTAAAGTATGCAATTTCCTCCTTGTTATCGAACTTTTAGTACTGAAAATCGCTGTTTAACACGACGATTTACAATTCTAATAACTGTATCAAAGACTAAAGAGGCTGCAGAAAAGCAGAGAATCAACATCCAATCATCAAACGATAGTGATATTGTTTGAAAAATCAGCTGAAACCAAGGGTGATAAATGACAAACATGTGCATTACTCCTGAAATCATAACTGCAGCTACTAAATATTTATTGGTAAAAATTCCAATATCAAAAATGGAATGATATTCACTGCGGCATTGAAAGACGAAAATCAATTGTGCCATTACCAAAGTTGTAAACGCAAGAGTACGGGCTTTTACAAGATTGTAAGGATTTAGCCACAAAGCAAAGACAAAAACAGAAAGTGTACAAATGCTGATTAAAAATCCGGTAAAACCAATCTTAATATGCAGCCTTCTGGCAAATATGCCTTCCCGAGGATTTCGTGGAGGCCGCTCCATAATGTCCTCGTCTCCCGGGTCTACTCCTAATGCAATTGCCGGTAATCCGTCTGTAATTAAATTCATCCACAAAATTTGAATTGGAATGAGTGGCAGCGGTAGTCCAGCAAGTGCGGCAATAAACATTGTCAATACTTCTCCTACATTACATGCTAATAGATAGCGAATAAATTTTCGTATATTATCATAAATAGCTCTTCCCTCTTTAATTGCCAATATAATAGACTGAAAATTATCATCTGCTAAAATCATTGCAGAAGCTTCTTTTGTTACATCTGTCCCGGTAATCCCCATGCTGATACCAATATCTGCTTCTTTCACTGCGGGAGCATCATTAACACCATCGCCAGTCATGCCTACAACTTCACCATTTTTTTGTAGTGCACGGACTATACTTAATTTATGTTCCGGTGTTACTCTAGCAAACACATGGATATTATCTACAGCTTTCTGCTGCTCATCTAAGGATAGCTTTTCCCAATCCGCACCGCTCATTACTTCCGCATTTTGATTTCCACCTATTCTCAGCCAGTTAGCAATTGCTTTGGCAGTAAGCTTATGATCTCCGGTAACCATTATTGTCCTAATTCCTGCTGACCGTGCCTGTGAAATTGCCCGCTTAGCTTCCACACGGGGCGGGTCGATCATACCCATAAATCCCACAAAAATAAGATCTCTCTCTAAAACCTGATCAGATGCAGTAATAACAGATATTGGACGATAAGCCAATGCAAGAATCCTGAGTGCCTGTTCACCAAAGTGTTCAATGGTGAGAGTAATTTGCCGCTTTTTTACTGCTGATAATGGTTGGATACCGTCGGATGTTAACATTTTTGTACAGCGGTCTAGAATTATTCCTGGAGCTCCTTTAACAAACGAATAAAGCTTATCTTGATGACTGACTAATACACTCATTCTTTTGCGCCCAGAATCAAAAGGCACTTCTTTAATAATCTTATATTCTTTAAGCAGGCTATTTTTATCAATGCCTGCTTTCATTGCTACAGCAATAAGAGCCGCTTCTGTAGGATCACCTGTTATCTGTGATATACTGCCGCCCATTTCTACCTGCGCATTATTACATACTGCACCGATTATGACTGCTTGTTTTAAAATTGATTCACTGTTCACTTTTTCTTGAAGCTCAGCAGCGTCTCCAATTTTAATCTCTCTGTCATAAATCCAATATTTTTGTACATCCATTTTATTTTGAGTCAAGGTCCCTGTTTTGTCTGAGCAGATGACAGTAGCACAGCCAAGTGTTTCCACTGCCGGCAGTTTTCGTATAATTGCGTTACAGCGAATCATGCGCTGCACACCAATAGCAAGTGCCACGGTAACTACTGCAGGCAGACCTTCCGGAATTGCGGCTACAGCTAAGCTTACCCCAATAAAAAACATTTTATATACTGGAAAACCCTGCAGTACTCCTGTAATGAAAACAAGTACAACAATTGCCAAACAGGATATTACCAACCATTTTCCCAGCACCTGAAGACGTCTTTGTAAAGGAGTCTCTGAAATTTCAGTATCCTTAATCATGTGAGCAATTTTTCCTATTTCAGTGTCCATTCCTGTAGCAACCACCACAGCGCTCCCTCGCCCACGGGTAATAAGCGTTCCCATAAATACCATATTATTTTGATCTCCAAGGGAGGGATTTTCTGTTACAATAAGCTCTGGATGTTTTTCAATTGGGACAGATTCTCCTGTCAATACAGCTTCATCTACAAATAAGGAATTAACGCTGATTAATCGAGCATCTGCACATACCTTGTCACCTGCTTTTAATACTAGGATATCACCGGGCACAATCTGTTCTGTATTTATGTGAATTTGACGATTATCTCTAATTACACAAGTAGTAGGTGCTGTTAGCTGTTTCAAGGCTTCTAAAGACTTTTCTGCTCTGAATTCTTGAATAAAACCAAGCAGTGCATTCATTACTATTATTGCTAAAATCACTGCTGCGTCTATAATTTCACCCAGAATTGCAGAAACAGCTGTAGTAATCATCAGCACTATTACCATAAAATCATCAAATTGCCGCATAAAGATGGAATATAATGATTCTCGTTCCTCTTCTGCCAGTTTGTTTAACCCCTTTTCTTTTAATCGTCTCTGTGCTTGTCTTGTAGTTAATCCGCTTTGTAAATCCGAACAAAATCGTCGGGCTATGTCTATAGGGTTTTGACTAAACCAGCGTTCTCTCACATTATCACCCCTCTTACTTTCGTAAATACCTATTCATTTAAGCAAAAAAAAATGCCGGCCTGCCGCCGGCATTAAAGGAATTAATATTTACTAAAATTTTATTGATGTGTTTCAATTAATGAAGAATAACTTGGATCATATTGAATGGCTAAATCGCGAGAATGATTTGCTTTCTCAAAATCACCTTTTTGTGTATATAACACCCAAAGATGATAGTGAACTTCAGCACTGCGTATATTATACTGATAAGCCATTTCAAATTCTTCTAAGGCCACATCAAACTGCTGATCATGATAATACTCTTTGGCTAATGCAATGCGTGCATCCACAAATTCAGGTGCAATATCTACAGCCCGTTTATATGCGTCTATAGTATCATTTACTAGTCCTTGGTCATGGTATATCCTGCCTATACCATAATACGCTTTTGCATATTCATTCTCGGACAAAGCTTTTTGATAATTTCTTAAAGCTAATTTATAGTCCCCTAATTGATAATCCAAATCAGCGATTAACACGTATACCCAGTCATCATCGGGATTGAGTTTAAGATATTCTAAATAACTCTTTCGCGCTGAAATCAAGTCGCCTTTTTCTTGATATATTAAAGCACTGAACAATAAAGATTCTTCTACTGATTCCTGGTTTTCAATGCAAGTTTGAAACTGACTTAATGCAGTTTCCAATGGTCTTAAAGCAGGTATCAGCCTATCTAAGGCCGATGAATAATACTGTAAGAACTGCAGTCCATTATTAAAGCCGGTCAGCTTTTGCTGAGCACCGACAAAGGTACTAATAACAATAATAATAATTAATGCAAAAACCAGTGGAAAACGTCTGCGCACATGCTCACATCCCTCAAATTTATAATCATACTCTCATACCCTTAAAACCATTATATTATTATTAGACAAATACTATGCTTGTCCCTGCTTTTTACCTCTGATATACTTAAATTTAGGAGAGTGGTTAAAATGGCTTTTGATGGAATTGCAGTATCTACAATAGTTAAAGAGCTCAACGAGGCGTTAATTTCTGCCCGAACAAATAAAATTTACCAAATTGATACCTGCACCATTGTACTAAATTTACGCATTCCGGGTGCAACCAAAAAATTAATAATTTCTGCCGATCCTCGATATCCGCGTATATATATTTCTGAGCAGGATTTTGAATATCCCGCAGCTCCTCCGGCTTTTTGTATGCTGCTGCGGAAATACCTGGAACCAAGTCGGATACTTGCATTTAAGCAGTATCAGCTGGAACGGTTGATTGAAATTTCATTTGAAACATTTGATCCTGAATACGGAAACAGCGAAAAAAAGCTGATATTTGAATTAATGGGACGTCACAGTAATATTATCTTGATCGATCACAATAAAGTGATTTTGGATGCAGTTAAACGCAATAACCACAGTTATGTGCGGCAAGTAATGCCGGGACTAAAGTATCAAAAGCCTTTTACTAAAGTTAAATATAACCCAAAAGAACACACTAAAGATAAGTTTATCGATACTGTACGCCTACTTTCTGGCAACATTAAATTATCCACAGGGTTAGTGCAGCTTTATCAAGGATTAGGTCCCGAAACAGCAAAAGAGATCATTAGGCGGGCAGGACTTAATCCCAATGTGTTAAAAGCTGATACTAATATCAGTGATTATGAAAAGTTATGGTACAGCTTTAATGATTTCATCAATTTTCCCGGTAATCCTGTTTTAGTTCTAGAGCCAAAACCGGAGTTTTATGCTTATCGCTTAACAGATGTCACCTATCAAAAAGAGTACTCTAGTCTAAACAGCCTATTAAATGATTTTTATACAGCAAAAATTCACAGCGAAGAACTTCGTCGCCAGAGCAACAGCTTGTTAAAGCCGCTAAAGATACAACTAGAGCGGCTGATTCGCAAAGAAGAAATACAAAGAAACACCTTAAAACAAGCGTCTAAGGCAGCCACATGGCAAAAACTCGGCGAATTGCTGCTTGCTAATATTTATAGAATTAAAAAGGGTGATAGAATATTAGAAGCTGTGGATTATTATCAACCAACTCAGCCTGTTATTTCCATTGAGTTAGATCCTAAGCTTACTCCCGGTGAAAATAGTCAGCGTTACTTCAAAAAATACTCTAAGACAAAACGAAGTCAAGGAATAACTAAACGACAGCTACAAAAAACTATTAGTGAACGAAATTATATCGAAGAGATAATGGTTCATATTGAACAAGCAGAATCACTCTCAGCATTAGCTGAAATTAAAGAAGAGCTAATTAAAGCCGGGTATTTACACCAAAAAGTAAGTACAAGTAAAGAAAAAAAGCACAAAAAAACACCGCTTAGATATGATGAATATATTTCATCAGACGGCATTGTAATTTTAGTAGGTCGTAACAACCACCAAAATGATTATTTGACCTTTAAGGCGGCCCGTGCAGATGATATTTGGCTGCATGCCCAAAAATTACCTGGAAGTCACGTAATTATACGAGCAGACAGCTCTATTCCTGAACAAACACTGCTCGAAGCAGCTACATTAGCGGCATATTACTCTAAAGCCCGCACTTTGGCTAAAGCTATTGTTGACTATACTCAGCGAAAACATGTTAAAAAGCCCGCTGGAGCTAAACCGGGATTTGTTATTTACAATTCTTTTAATTCAATAACAGTAGAACCGACAAATTCGGATAATCTACCGAAAAAAAACAGGCCTTAAAATCTTGTTATAAATAACAGAAAGCAAGCGAGTTCACCATCCCCTTGTGGTCATCTGCGCCTGCCCTCTGTTATTTGTTTGGTTCTGCTGAAATAATTCAACAGAAACTTTTTTTCATGTATTTAGTACAGTGTATTCGATATACTTATCGGAATTCCTTTTTTTCGCCGGTTTAATGTCTAAAGTGCCTAATGCCTGTAAATACCATAGCAATATTATAACGATCACAAGCCTGAATGACTCCCGAGTCTCTAATTGAACCGCCAGGCTGTATTATACAAGTAACACCTTCTTCAGCTGCCGCTTCAATATTGTCCGCAAATGGGAAAAATGCATCAGAAGCTAATGCTGCTCCTTTGGCTTTTTCACCGGCTTGATTTGTACTAAGGCGAACAGACTGTACACGATTCATTTGACCAGCACCAACACCTAATAACTGCTGATTTTTGCATAATACTATTGCATTAGATTTGACAAATTTCACTACCTTCCAACCAAAACGCAAATCGTTCATTTCCTCTTTTGTCGGTTTACGTTTAGTAACTACCTTCAATTTTTCTTCATCTAAATCCGTTAAGTCTGGTTCCTGTATTATAAACCCACCGGCAATTCGCTTCCAATCATAGTCTTTACTTATCTTGGGTGCAAGTCTTAATAGACGTACATTTGCCTTTTTAGTCAAAATTTTAACTGCATCTTTACTAAAATCTGGGGCAATAATTACTTCTAAAAATATTTTGCTCATAGCTTCTGCTGTCTTTTCATCGACTATACGATTGCATGCAACAATACCTCCGAATATTGACACCGGATCTCCCGCATAAGCTTTTAAATAAGCATCATACAAATTGTCTGCAGCACCTAATCCGCAAGGATTACTGTGCTTAACTGCAACAGCACAAGGTTCTTCAAATGTAGAAACCAACTGCCAAGCAGATTGTGCATCATAATAATTGTTAAAAGACAGCTTTTTACCATGCAGTTGTTCTGCGTCAATTATACTTAAGTTGGACGGCATTTGACGGTAAACAGCAGCCTTTTGATGAGGATTCTCACCATAACGCAGATCGCCAGCTTTCTCTAAGGCAACAGTAAATTTCTGAGGAAATTCTGATTGCTTAAGATAATGTGTAATTAATGTATCGTAATATGCTGTGTGTGCAAAGGCTTTTGCAGCAAGCTGCCTTCGTTTCGCCTCTCCTAAGCCACCTGACTTTAATTCCTTAATTATTGACGGATAATCATCAGGATCACAGATAACACTAACACGAGGATGGTTTTTAGCAGCTGCTCTAAGTAATGTAGGTCCTCCAATATCAATGTTTTCTAATACATCTTGAAAAGATGCCTTTGGGTCTTGAGAAACCTCTTCGAAAGGATATAAGTTTACTGCAACTATATCAATTAGTGAACCACCGATACTATCCAGCTCACTAATATGCTCAGGTATATCTTTTGCCAAAATTCCCCCGTGAATTCTTGGATGGAGAGTTTTTACTCTACCATCTAGTATTTCCGGAAAATCAGTTATCTCAGATATATAAGTTACCGGTACTTGATTATCATTTAAAAGTTTATAAGTCCCTCCTGTAGAAATAAGCTGATAGTTGAGAGCAGCCAATTGTTTGGCAAATTCAACAACACCTTTTTTATTAAAAACGCTGATTAGTGCTTTTTTCATATATATATTACCTCCTA
>JAAZMN010000196.1 GCA_012798795.1 Bacillota bacterium
GTTCAGGAAATATTAGAACAGCATTCGAAACTGTACACCTGCTTAAAAATTGACGAAGGATATAATTTGGGAGCAGCTCGGATTCGTCTGCGTTCATTGAAAGCTGCATTAAATGAGCGTAAAAATAAAGGATATAAGCTGAGTAAAGCTGAAGACAAATATCAAAGGCATTTGTTTACCAAAAAAATGAAATCTGAACATACTATAATTGCTCCTAATATGTCGCCGATTCATTTTGAATTACTTGAAAAGGCTTTTAAATTAGCTGGATATCAGGTGGTAATCTGTCCGGCAATAGATAGAGCGGCTGTTGACGAAGGTTTAAAATATGTAAACAACGATGCTTGCTATCCTGCGATTATTGCTTTAGGTCAACTAGTTAGTGCTTTAAAGTCCGGTAAATACGATCTAAATAACACTAGTGTATTGATTACTCAAACAGGCGGCGGATGTCGTGCAACCAATTATATAGCTTTTTTGCGAAAAGCTTTAGTGGATGCCGGTTTTTCTCAGATTCCCGTTTTGAGCTTAAATCCGAAAGGAATGGAAAAGAATCCCGGCTTTAAATTGACACCCAGTCTGATTCACAGGTCTATGATGAGTTTAGTATACGGGGATCTTTTAATGAAAGTGTTATATCGAGTTAGACCATATGAAAAAGTAAAAGGATCCGCTAACAAACTCTATGATAAATGGATTACTAACTGTAAGCAAGCATTAAATTCTATTTCTATTAAAAAGTTTAGGGAAACAGTTTTAAACATAATTAGCGATTTTGAAGCATTTGAGATAATCCCTAAACCCAAACCAAGAGTCGGCATCGTCGGCGAGATTCTGGTAAAATATCATCCTACGGCCAATAATGACGTAGTCAGTCTTGTAGAAGCAGAAGGAGCAGAAGCGGTAGTCCCCGACTTATTGGATTTCTTTATGTATTCAGCATTTGGACAGGAATTTAAATATAAATATTTATCAGGTACCAAAAGAGAACAAGTCATTTATAGGTATGCAATAAAAATTATGGAGTTATATCGGACAACATATCGCAATGCACTTAAAGCCAGTAGACGTTTCTTTCCACCGCAGTCGATTTATAAAACTTCAGAGGGTGCTTCAAAGATTTTGTCTTTAGGGCATCAAATGGGCGAAGGTTGGCTTTTAACCGGAGAAATGGTGGAATTAATGGAGCAGGGTATCAATAACATAATTTGTATGCAGCCGTTTGCATGTCTGCCAAACCATGTAACAGGGAAGGGGATGCTGCGGGAATTAAAGAGAGTTTATCCGGAAAGTAATGTTGTAGCTATTGATTATGATCCGGGTGCAAGTGAGATTAATCAGCTTAATCGGATTAAATTGATGCTTTTTTCAGCACGGGATAACATGGTTGGATAATCTCGAGTGTGAAAACGAAGGGAGTGATTTCATGAGTAATCAACAAGAAGGCAATCAGCAGAAACAGCAAAATAATTATACATATACTGTGATTCGAATTGCCCTTATTATAGCCATTGTTTCAATTGGGATCA
>JAAZMN010000197.1 GCA_012798795.1 Bacillota bacterium
AAGGTAGAATCTACTCCCTGATAAGCACTGCTGATGGCCAAAGCATTGATCAGCGAATCATCTACAATTGATTCCACTCGATAACTATCTTGAATATTCCTTGTGACATCTTCAACTGTAATCATAATAGGAATATAATCTGAATAATAATGCAGAACTCCTCCAACACCAGCTGCCCGATCCTGATAAACAGTACCTACACTCGGACCTGCAGAAGCAATCTTAAAAGGGAACTCCAAATTCGGCAGTGTTTGGTGTATTACAGCCGGTGCTACAAAATAATTAACGTTTCCCTTGTGCAAAAATGGATGTCCAAAGCCGACGAAACGATTATGTTCATCAATTTCTGTAATAGTACCAAAAGCCGCAACCTGAAAATCTCCTCTCAGCAACTGCACGGCAAAAGCAGAACCAGGTTCAAGTTCACTGCTGTTAACCTGATCAATAATACCGCTCACACCGGGAATAACCGCTGCATTGTACGGTTCAAATGTTTCTTTAAGCAGTTTTAATGCCCGTCCCTGAATTCCACTCACCATTAAAGGAGTCTTTATTTCACTAAATCCACTGGGGATAATAAGTTCGTTATTTATCGGTACATTCTCAAGTAAAGCTAACATTTGAGCTGCCGGGGTTACCAATCCTATCCGATGATCCGAATATTCATAACCATAACCAATGGCACCAAGCAGCTTATTATCGATATAAACAGGACTGCCGCTCATGCCGGAAGCAATCCCTCCGCTGCGTTCAATGGCTTCTCCACTGACACGAACCATAATTAGAGTTGAAGTTGGTGAAGGCTGAGGAATAATGCTGAGAACTTCAACGTCAAAATCCTCAATGGTTGTACCTTGAACAACGGTCTTTCCTATTCCCTTTAAACCCGGATATACTTGAGAAAGCGGATAAATTTCGACAGCTCCGATAGTAGAAGAAAACAGGCAGATTAAAATCCCAATTGTTATTAAACTTTTCTTTACCATTAAAGCCAGCTCCTTACTTTCTGCTTTCCGGAGTTATTATTACTAGTGCATTGCTTACAGGACGCTCCACACCATCAGACGGAAGATTTAGTACCTGATTGCGGATGACCATGGTAGTAGAGCCGCCGCCGTCCAGATTCATTGCATCTACAGCTCCCAGCTCAATCATAAGTTCTGCTAATTCCTTAAGCGTTACCCCGACACTGATTCCCGGTTTTCTACCATTAACTGTTACAAGCAGAAGTTTCCTATCTTGAGTAACGCCTAAAGCCGTACGAGGCGCCCTGCTGTTAGATATGTCTGCTTGAAAACGTTCAAGCTCAGCAGTAATACATACCTCTTTATTTTTAACCAATCGCGGTCCGCCGCCAATTATATATTTATACCCTGCGGCCAGCCAATCTGGTTCTAACTTAAGTTCAATCTCAAAATTATCGCCAATTTCTACTTCGTTTAAAAAATCCCTGGCAGTTCCATGACCCGAAACCACAACGCCACCTCTAGGAATTGCTGCAGCACCGTTTACCTTATCAATAACTGTATCATCTATAATTATTAGATCCGTTCCATAAATATTTGTACGTGTGTTTTCACCGTAATCCGGAGTATAAATAATCAATTCTTCGGCAAGGCGAGGGCGGTTAAATCCTGAAATCGCCAGTCTTTTACCGTCACTTCTAATTACACTGCCGTCTAATTCCACAGGTGCCATTTCAATTTTCCCGGGCTTAATACCTATAGCAGTACGGTTAGCATAAGGCTCACTTATTAACTGCCCATCAATTGCTAATATACCTAATGGCCGTCCATCAGATGCAAAAAACAACCCGTTAACTGCTGCTATTGCTTGACTGCGAACTGCCATATCACTGACTAATTCCCGCCCAAAAATCTGTTCTTGAGCCAATACAGACTTGATTTCCACTAAAGGATCGGTATACCGCACTTCTAGATAATTTACAATTAATGGCCCGGCAGCCACCCCGCGCCGCTCATGGCCATATCTTACTCCATAGGAAATAGTTTTAATTGAACTTTGAACGTATATTTTATCGACAACTATTGTCAGCCAATTATTATCAAAATGCCAATCAAATTGAGGCATCAAATAATTAAAATCCATGACAATTCTGGTCCCAATATTTCCCGGTCCCTGAGCAACACGGATAGATTTTAAAGCAGTATCATTAACTGTTTTACTACTTGGCATATGCTCTAAAACATGTTCCAAATCAAGAATAATCTTCATCGGATTTGTACTGTGCCAAACACGATAATCTGTATCAGGGGGAATATTCACAGATAATATAACTTGATCAGTTTGTACTTCATAAACTAATTCTTGAGCACTAATGCAATTAGAGCAAACGCAGACAACCAAAATTAAAAAAAATAACGAGAAGGTCTGTAAACGCGCTATGTTTACCAATCCTTTCTAATATCCGTATATATTATGCTTCTGCAGTATTGATTTCTATATTATCTCAGAATATCCTGCACAGCCATAAAAATAACCGCTCTCTTAAAGAGCGGTCACTAACTGTTAATCACTGTCGGAAACGTAATTTACCATTTGCCGGAAAATCATACAGCAATTTGATAGTCCTGCTCGGTCACAGTTTCGCCCACAAA
>JAAZMN010000198.1 GCA_012798795.1 Bacillota bacterium
ATCAAACTTATACTTTGGATTATTCATTGAACCTACAAAAACGTAATACTTGTCATCGGCATTTACCAGCAGATAAACATTTTTGCCATAATGACCTCGTTTTGGTTTTAAAATGATTTTTTTGTATTTGGTCAGCCAAAAAAGTAAATTTTTCCAGCTGAAATCTACTGTGTCAGGTAAATATTCTCCAACTTTTGAATTTGTCAATACATGATGAATTTCAAGCTTATCAAGACGGTTCATTTCATTAAAAACCATACCCATCCCTAACTCGTCAGCCAGACATTCAATGAATCGTGAATGAGTACCATAAAGCCGATTGTACACTGCATTGGGCCAAGATGTAATACCAATTTCCCAATTACCTTCAGTTAAAATTAATCCACTGACAGTTTTTTGTTTCCAATTTATCCCATATGGTGTAAATACTATTAATTGTGCATCAAGTTCTAATAATCTCTCACTTAAATCAAGATAAGGAGGAAAATCATCGCTCAACCGATCTAATGATATAGTTAGAATACCGATTACCTTATGTTTACTCATGAACTCTCACCGCTATACTATATGCAGTATATAAACACTGGATACTTGCGAACAACGACTGCTTGACTGCGATTATAAACTATGCTATGTTTTAATTGCATCTAGTATCGTAGATGCCCTTTAAAGGCATGTTTTTCTATGAAAAAATATAAGTGCTGATTAATTTTGAATACCAAACCCAAGAAAGGAAATTTATATATTTTTGTAGGTTAAATCGTTACCTATCTCGAACCTATTATATATAAGATATTTCGCAGACTATTCAAGATGAAATCACATTATAAATCAAAATTAAGGAGGAGTTGGAAATGGCAACTAGCAATTGTTGGCAAGCTGTTTTTCCGCAAACAGGAAAGAGCAATGCCCGACTGCAAACTGAGTTAATGAAAGCCACAGTTCAATCTATTTATCCCAAGTCTGTGCAAACAAAAGATGACAGTTTATTTTTTATGGTTAAAGAAGGGTTAACCAAAAAATTAATAGTTGTCGGCAGCAGCGATTTATTTAGTAAATTCAGTGGTACAATAGAGGAGATTAACCAGTACCAAGTTAAAATCTGCCCACTAACCACTGAAAATCGAAAAGCTCTTCAATCTATCTTTAAATGGATGGTACCACGAGCATGTGGCACTAATCAAGCTTCTATCGGACTCGGGGACCGTTTAGGTCTTGCTTCATCAGGTCATATTAGTACCGTACGCAATCGCAATGTAATGCCCATACTAGCACAGCAGTCTATTCGTGAACTAAATTTAACCGGAAGAGACTATACTAAAGTATTGGATGCAGCCGCCTGGGCAGTTTTCCAAGAAGGATATACACTAGGATATGGAGCAGACGGCGATCATCTTAAAGAACCCAGCGATGTAAAAATGTCATTAGACCTGGGTTTTAGTATGATTACCCTAGACTGCAGCGAGCACATTGATGACTCAATCAGTACGTTGAGCGATAAAGAAGTTAATGCAAAATACGAAAAACTAAGTCCTGATGTACGTCAAAAATTTGAAGCTAAATATCTCAACAAAGAGTTTACTTTAAATACCGGTAGTAAAATCAAGTTTGAACAGGCCGGATTTCGTCAAATGATTTTAGTTTATGTACATGCATTAGATTTTGCTGAAGATGTATTCAAGAATATTATTGCTCCGGCACAACGAGAAATTGATTTTGAAGTAAGTATAGATGAAGTGGCAACTCCGACCACTCCACAAGATCATTTCTTTGTGGCAAATGAACTTATTAATTGCGGTATAAAGGTTTACAGTATTGCACCGCGATTTGTTGGCGAATTCCAAAAGGGGATTGACTACATAGGCGACCCAGCACGATTTGAAGCAGATTTTCAGATTCATGCTGAAATTGCCGATCACTTTGGCTACAAAGTCAGTATTCATTCCGGCAGCGATAAATTTGGTGTATTTCCAATCATTGGTAAATATACAAAAGGCCGCTTCCACGTTAAAACCGCAGGCACAAATTGGTTAGAAGCGGTTAGAGTTATAGCAGAAACTAACCCGCAGCTATATCGTAAGATTCACCAATTTGCTCTTGATAATCTTGATGAAGCAAGAAAATACTATTACGTTACCTTTAAAGAATCGGATATTCCGGATTTAGCATCACTAAGTGACAGTCAATTACCGGATTTAATGAATCAACCTGCTGCTAGGCAGGCTCTGCATATTACCTATGGTTTAATCTTACAAGCTAAAGATCAAAACGGTAAATATATCTTTAAAGATGAATTCTACCACGAGTTAATCGATAATGAAGAATTATATACTAACAGGCTTAGAAGCCATATCGGTAAACATTTAGATCTTCTCAACATAAAAGAGCAATAGGAGGAATGAAAATGATAACTAATAAGGAAGTTTTACGCAGCACTGTGTTAGAAGAAGTTGAAAATGTTAAAATAACCGACGTTCATACC
>JAAZMN010000199.1 GCA_012798795.1 Bacillota bacterium
ATATTATAACTAATTATACTTAAAAAATCAACAGCGCCTTTTTAAAAAAGCTCAATTACTTCCACTTCTATTTCCTGTTCCAAAAATGCAGGTAAAATTTGGTCCTTATTGCCAACTATGACAGTTAAAAATCTATCAGGAAAAATATGCTCACTAAAGACTCTTTGAGCTTCGGCAGCACTTAAACCATTATATTCAGCCACAAATTCATTTATGGCATTTTCGCTCTCTCCTAAGGCTTCTATCTTGTAAACCAAGTCAGACATAATGTTTATTTTATGCTTATAGCTCTGCGGAAAAAACGCGTTATAAAGATTTACATTGTTGAATAGTTCTTGTTCAGTAATTAAAGCAGAACCATTCTTAATGAGCTCCATTTGCTCCTTAATTAATTCTCTGGTTTCTAAGACCTTTTCAGGAGCAACATCAGTGGTAATATAAAACAAGCCACCTAATTGGTAATATTGAGCAGCTGATTGTACGCCGTATACATAACCCTTCTGGGTACGCAGAACATCCATTAAGCGTGAAGAAAAAGCTCCGCTGCCAAAGACTCTATTTACCATCGTAAAGGCGTTTCGATCTGCAAAATTGATATCATAAAAATTGTAACCCATTTTCATTTTAGCATGAGTAGCATCGGTTTTGTGAACTAAAATGATTTTATTATAGTTACTTTCATTTACCACGATTTCAGGCTGCTGCAGCTTTATTCCCTGACTTTCCCAATTGCCAAATTTATTTTGAAGCAGAGTAAACATTTCTGTTTTGTCTATGTCACCTACAATGAGAAGAATCATATTCGCCGGATCAATGGTTCTATTATAGTAATCCTGCAAATGCTCGGGAGTGATACTCGGTAATACTTGGAGCACGGATAAAACATTAGATCCATTACTATAAGGATGCACACCAAATAAAGTAGTGTTAAAGAACATATCCAGTAGCATATCATCGCGATACAGAGCATAGGCCAACAGCTGATAGTATTCTTGTACATTCCGCATAAAGTAGTCAGCCGTAAAATCAGGGTTTTGCAGTACATCTGCTGCCAAACCAATCAATTGATTCTGATCCATACTCAGAGCATTACCAGTAAAAACAAAATTATCATATGCGGTTAAGATATTAAAGTCTAAGCCATTAAGCCCTTTATAAAGGGAAAATTCGTGTTCTCCCATATTAGCTGTGCCTGTATTCATCATTTGAACCATGAGATCAGATATACCTGGAAGCTCAGGGCTTTCTTGACTGCGCCCCCCCATAATGAAACCATGCATCTCCACTATAGGAAGCTGATTATCCTGCACAAGATAGACAGTTATTCCATTTTCAAGTACAAGTCGCTCATAATCTGGTATCTCAATATAAGGGATATCATTTATGTTTTGTGCCAAATCTATAAATAAGTCTTCGCTAAACTCTACCTTAGCTAGGGTCACCGAAGTTAACGCCAGCATTAACGCTAGACATAAAATTAATAACTTAATTTTCTTCAATGCTTCCACCTACCTTTTAGTTTATTGGTACAATATTGCCAACCACCCGGTTGCTTTTATTAAAATACTTGACAGCGGTAGCTTGAATATCCTCCACTGTCAGATCAGCCAAGTGTTCTAACTGGGTGCGGAATAATTCCGGCTCATCATAATTTAAAGACCCCACTGCAATGCTACTTGCCATAGCAGCCTTTTCTTTTTGTGAAAATATTAGGTTTTTAAGCACAGCTTTTCTCACCATATCTAATTCCTCTTGCGTGACTCCTTCTGTAATGATCCTCTTTACTTCATAGTCAAAAGCATCTTGGGCAATACGAAGATATTCCATGCTTGCTGGAACCATATAAAGTAAGGTATAACTCGGTTCCCGTGTTTCTCGAAGAATAGCTGCGGTTTCAATGATCAATTGCTTATTTTTTTGCAGTTCCTGTTTAATCCGAGAACTTTCATTGTTAACCAGAATATTAAGAAAAACTGCAGCATTCAAAACATCTAGTTCATTACCTTGTGGCGTCTTATATAACATTAATATAATAGGAATGTTTGTGTAAAAGGGAAGTTCAAGAGTGATTTCTGTTTCCTGCTTTTCAACCGTAAAGCTAGGCCGAATAACTTCCGTAGCCTCATAACCTGCAAGATACTTTTCAGTTAGTTTTTTTACTTCATCCAGCTTAGCATCACCAGTCACTATCATAACAGCATTATTAGGTACATAGTAATTCTGATAATATTCATTTATATTTTCTACTGAAATACTGTTGATGTCATCCATCCAGCCAATAACTTGATGATTTAAAGATGAATTGGGAAACGCAGCTGCCTGAACTTGCTCAAGTCCAGCACTAAACACATTATTTTCAATGCCGCTTCGTCTTTCTTGGCGAATTACTTCCCGTTCTCGTTCAATATCCTCTGGATCGATCTTCAAATTGCCCATTCTATCAGCTTCTATAGCTATAGCCAGCTCCAGCATTGAAGAAGGTACTTCAAAAAAGTAATATGTAAAATCAAAGCTAGTAGCTGCATTATAACTTCCGCCAACAGCAGTAATTAGCTGTTCAATCCAACCCTTGCCTAAAGATTCGGTGCCTAAAAACATGGTGTGCTCGAGGAAATGAGAAATTCCGGTTTGCCCAGGCTCTTCGTCAATAGAACCTACTTTATAGAACACTGCTACTTCTACCAAAGGGATGCTGTCATCTTCAATTACATATACTTTTAGACCATTATCTAGTTCAAAAGTATCATACTCAATTTCGGGAACTACAAATTCCTCTACAGCTGCCAGGGCACTGGTAGAAAATAGTAAAATTCCTGCTAACAACACTAATATTTTACGCTTTATCCTATTCATAGTATCTTACCTCCTATTAATAATAATCATCATAAGTATTATTAGTTTTATTATTTAAGTAATCACCTCCTAAGTCAATACTGCACTTAACTTGAGTCGTCTCTTTAGTAATACGCAGGCGCATTGACCGTATTTAACCATATTTAGCAATAGTCTAACATCTTCCTTCCTAAAATGCAAACATTTTTATTTTTTATAATTCACTTAAATTATTGATTGTTTTTTTTTTCGGCTAAACAAAAGTATAACAGGAATATCAACTTTACAGCTAGAATATGTTATTTTATGAAGATGAAGGGTTTTGATTCTTTTTATGCAGAACAATTCGAAGCAGGAGAAGTCGTTTTCAATTAAACCAATGTTGGTTTTCTTTGTGCCATTAGCTTTGACCGGTCTTTTAACTACCGTAACTCATACTTTATTTAATGCAGGCCTAGGACGGCTTTCGCGACCTGAGATTTATATATCCGCATTTGCTGTGGCTAAAAGTCTAAATATATCCTTCCTTTGTGATCATTCGTGAATTTTATTGGGGTATGCTGATGTATAAGCGCAAGACTAAATACTTAAGTGTAGGCAAATTCATTAATGTATTAGCACTGACAGCTGCCATGTTCCTGGTTTCCTCATTCCATTTATCTAATCCTGCTTTAGTCGGGGTAATAGGGATGCTCGTCAGTGAAATATCTGAGATTTTATTTTTATTTTATATATCCAAAAGAGAACGCAGAAAAACACGCAATTTTAGTACAACTGCTGTATAAGAACAAACAGCCAAGGTATGTACCTTGGCTGCGAATTTTGCTTTGAAATTTAATTGTCTGTTTTAACATGAACGTCCAGCTGCCGATAGGGGATTGCCACTCCGGCCTCGCCTAAAGCTTCCTTCACTTGCTCTAGAAAATCATAGTACATGGCCCAATAATCTGTGCGTTGGGCCCAGACTCGCACGTAGAGAATTATTCCGTCCTCACCATATTCGCCTAAGGCAACAAAAGGTGCTGGCTCTTTAAGTACGAGTGGATGATTTTCTGCAACCTTCCTGATAGCTTCTTTAGCCTGTTTCACGTCTGACTCATAAGATATAGGTAACTTAATATTAGCGCGGCGTGTATCATAGGCCGAGTAGTTAACTGCACTAGCATTTGATAAATCAGCATTGGGGATAATCACTTTCTGATTATCTGTTGTCTGAAGTACAGTATAGAATACCTGAATTTCCCTTACTGTTCCAGAATATCCGCCTGCTTCAATGAAATCACCTACCGTGAAAGGTCTAAAGATCAGGATCAAAACTCCGCCAGCAAGATTAGCTAAACTTCCTTGAAAAGCTAGACCCACCGCCAAACTAACTGCACCAATTATTGCTGCAAAAGTAGTTATCTCAACCCCAAGAGTTGCCAATACAGTTATAATAAGCAGAATTTGAAGCACCATTTTCACGAACGGAGACAAGAATGTGTGCAGTGATTCATCAAAATCTGCTTTATCCATCCTTCGCTCCATAAGATTGATCAGCAGCTTAATTAATTTTTTACCTAAAATCCACACGATAATAGCCAATAATATTCGACCCAGGTAAGTTGTAGCAACAGTATTAATATATTCCATCAGAACCGCTCCTCTTAAATACTCACTATAAATATTTTAGTACGCAAGCAGCTCTTCAACTGAAATCCGTTTGCGAATAATCCCTTCTTGAAATAAGAACTCAATGGTTTCATCTAGTTCTAACCGAATCTGTTCGGTGATCTCACTTTGAAAGGAATACTTAGCCGCCACATTTTCAACAACACTAGCAGGCAAGTTCATCTGGGATACGACCATAGCTAAAACTTCTTCATAATGTTCAGCCATATAAGCGATACTTTGCTCATGAGCTTTTTGAAACGCCTTCACTTTTGGACTATCTACTAAACTGCTCGGAACTACTGATAGGGTGAGACCACCAATTAACCCCTGTCCATCCCGTAATACCTCAATTTTACCAGCTTGCGTTAATTTTGACATGACCGGTTCCACAACCATTGTACCATCTACTTGTCCGCTTTGCAAAGCAGCTATCCCATCAGGGACCAGTAAATTAACCAGATTTACATCTTTAAAAGTCAACCCTTGCTCCGCTAATATTTTCCCTAATAATACGTGGACTTCTGTACCAATTGGCACAGCAATTTTTGCTCCTCGTAATTCATTTAAACTAAGTGTTCCGGGCAGAGCCGCTAAGCCAAAACCGCCAGGTGCCTGACTATAACATCCAATAACCTTAATATCTCGTCCACCAGCTTTGGAAACAATGGTCGAAGTGGCCCCCATTACGGGCGCAATATCTAAGTCCCCAGAAATCATGGCTTCAGTCATGGCATGACCTACTAGAAAAGTGTTATACTGAATTTCATAACCCTCTTGAGCCAAAAATCCCTGCTGTCGTTCTACTATGCTCGGTAAATTAAAGGGCATCGAATTGTAGGCAATACTGATTACTGATGTTTCTGCATATATTTCTCCCAAACTAACGGTCATCGCCAAAATTAGCACCCAGACAGTGACTACTACTTTTCTTCTCATTATTGTACCTCCATCCATTCTTTAATCTGACATTTCATTTCTGCTAATTGTTCTGAAACAAATCTTCGAGGAAACGGCAGATCAATCGATAAATCCCGATAAATTTTGCCGGGACGTTTGCTGAGCAAAATCAAACGTGTTCCCAACTCTAAAGCTTCATCTAGATCGTGAGTAACCAAAATGCAGGTTACTCCTTCTCGCCATATCCTATGCAGCTCACCTTGTAAGCTCTCGCGCAATGCCAAATCCAAATTGGTGAGAGGCTCATCCAGCAAAAGTAAGCTTGGTTTAGGTGCCAATGCTCTAGCTAACGCTACACGCTTAGCCATGCCTCCAGATAATTCATGAGGCATAGCGTTACCAAACTCACTCAACCGCATCTTTTTTAGCAGCTCTTCTCCATTTCCGCCAGCAAGATTAATGTTTTCCAAAACTGTAAGCCAAGGAAAAAGTCGGGGGTCTTGAAACACGTAGCCCCGCTCTAAACTTGGTTTATTAACAGGCTTTCCTTTATATAGACATTTCCCCGTACTGGGTAAAGTTAAGCCGGAAATTATTCTTAACAGTGTGGTTTTACCACAACCACTTGGTCCCAAAATGGAAACAAATTCACCTTCTCGTACCGTAAGATTAATATCTTGGAGTGCAGCTATGTCTTTACCTTCTCCATCATTGAACTTCTTGGATATACGTTCCAACTGAAGAAGTGGCGTGGTCAAAATCCTCACCTCTTACTTTTTGAACCCCCCATTTCCATGAAGGGATCATGTGGTTTTGCAGTCTAACAAACAGACGGTCGATAAAAATACCGATAAAACCAATTAAAATAATACCAACGAACATTTCATCCACACGTACAAGAGCTCGAGATGACATGACTAAATACCCTAACCCACTTGTTGATGCTAACATTTCTGCAGCTACAAGAGCCCGCCAACTAGTGCCCATCCCTAAACGAAGTCCAGCCAACACAGCATAATAACTACCTGGCAGAACCAGTGTTTTTAAAGTTTTTAAGGGAGAAAGACATAGGGCACGACTTACTTCCCAATATTCTTTAGGAATTTGCTGCACACCCAAAGAAGCATTAATCACTATGGGAAACACAGCAGCGTAAAAAATGACTGCCAATTTTGAACCCTCGCCAATACCAAACCACAGTAAGAAAACAGGAATCCATGCTGTGGGAGGAATTTGTCGCAAAAAATGCAGCGTAGGTCCAAACCAAAGCTGGCTTTGTGGGACACACCCCAGTAAAAGCCCTAGGGGTACTCCCACCGCGACTGCCAGTCCAAAACCGAAAAATACTCGAAACAAACTAGCCCTCACATAGGTAAACAAAACTCCCTCACGGGCTAAATAGAGAAAGGCTTGGCAAACTCCCCCAAAACTTGGGAACAAGCCTGTATTTAGCTTTTTGGTAACACCAAAGCCAATCCAAATCACGATGATTATAGTCGGAATTAGCAGTCCTTTCCATGATCTGTTGCTGCTACTGTTATGCATCTGGCATTCCTCTCTTTATAGGTAGTATGCAAAGCATCATGTGCTTCTTTACTACCAGGGCATCTCAGCCACTTCTCATATATATCCTTAACTGCGGGATTTTCCTGAGATTTATGCACCGGCGCAATTTGATCTTCGTTATATAGTCCCGCTCCACGTTTTACACGCACTCGACGATTGACGTTAGTGATTGGTTGACCGCCTCCGCCAATACAGCCACCTGGGCAAGCCATAACTTCCACAAGATCAAATTTCACCTTACCACACTTCATATCTTCCAAAACCTTATTAGCATTTGTTAGCCCATTAACCACTGCTAAACGCAACGTTTGACCATTAAGCTTCAACTCACAGCTGCGCAATCCATTGTACCCACGCACCTCTGAAAAGACTACATCTTCCAGTTTTTCATTAGTAAGCTTTTCGTAACCAAGGCGCAGTACAGCTTCAGACACTCCGCCAGTTACCCCAAAGATTACACCTGCTCCGGTCACCCGACCAAATGGTTGATCTGGAGCAGTCTCAGGCAGCGCAGGAAAATCTACACCTATTTCTTTAATCATGTGTGCCAATTCTTGAGTTGTAAGCACCAAATCTACATCTGGTACCCCGTCAGTAGTAAACTCTTCCCTAGCTGCCTCAAATTTCTTAGCCGTACACGGCATGACACTAATCACGTACATGTCTTTTGTCTGTAACCCCTGCTCTTTGCCGTAATATTTTTTGATTAATGAACCTAACATCTGCTGTGGCGAGCGGCAACTGGAAAGATTATTGAGATATTCAGGATAAAACTGCTCAGCGTATTTTACCCAAGCCGGACAACACGATGTAAACTGGGGCAAATTCTCTTGAGACTGAACCCGTTGAATAAATTCATTTGTTTCTTCTAGTACTGTAAGATCTGCACTAAAACTGGTATCGAAGACCTTGGAAGCACCCATAATTTTTAATGCAGATACTAACTGACCCATGGTGGACTCACCAGCGGGTACATTAAATTCTTCACCAATAGAAACACGCACGGCAGGAGCGATCTGTACAATTACCGTCTTATCAGGATCGTTGAGAGCATCCCAAGCCTGATCAACTTGTGAACGAATAACAAGGGCTCCGGTAGGACAAATGGCAGCACACTGACCGCAATTCACACATTCCGTATCACTTAATTTTTTGCTAAAAGCTGTATCAACTACCATTTTGGAACCGCGATGAACAAAGTCCAGTACACCAATGCCCTGAACCTCGCTACAAATGCGTACGCACTCTCCACACAAAATACACTTATTGGGATTGCGAATAATTATGGAACTATCATCGATAGGCAGTTTACGTTCATCTTGTTTCAATTGAATATCGCTAATACCAAAACGCTCAGCTAGATCTTGCAATTTACAATTTCCGCTTCGAGAACACGTTGTACATTCTCTATCATGTCTGGCTAAAAGTAGCTCTAATGCCATTTTACGCAATCTGCGTAAAACCAGACTATTAGTGTTAATGACCATGCCAGCTTCGGGAGGAGTATGACAGGCTGCCACAATGCCGCGACCTTCAATTTCTACCATGCATAAGCGACAAGCTCCATGAACCGTTAGTTCTTGATGATAGCATAAACTAGGTAAATCAATTCCAGCTTTACGTACTACTTCTAGCACATTCGCCTCACCGTTAAGTTCAACATTTTTACCGTTTACTGTTAGCTGACTCATTACCACACCTCCTCAATGGCTTTAAACTTACAGACTGTGACACAAGCACCACATTTAATACACTTCTCAGGATCAATTGCATAAGGCGAACCCACACTTCCCGAAATAGCGTTTGCCGGGCACTCCCGGGCACAGCGGGAACATCCCTTACATTTTTCAGCACTAATCACATAACGCCGCAAGCTTTGACAAACACCAGCAGGACAGCGCTTATCCACAATATGTGCTAAATATTCTTCGCGGAAGTTCTCCAAAGTAGAGAGAACAGGATTGGGAGCTGATTTTCCAAGACCGCATAAGGAGCCAATTTGCACCATTTCGCCAAGTTCAACTAATAAATCTAAATCGTCTAGGGTGCCCTGACCATCGACTATACGTTGAAGAATGTCCAGCATCTGCATGGTGCCTTCTCGGCAAAAAGTACATTTTCCACATGATTCACTTTGAATAAAGTTCATAAAAAAGCGAGCGACTTCGACCACACAGGTGTTTTCATCCATAACTACTAAACCGCCAGAACCCATCATGGCCCCAACTTTCCGCAGCGAGTCGAAATCTAAAGTGATCCCCAATTGTTCTTTGGTTAAGCATCCGCCAGAGGGGCCACCTATTTGTACCGCTTTGAATTCTTTTCCGTTGCGAATTCCTCCGCCAATTTTAAACACTATTTCCTCAATGGTGCGACCCATAGGAACTTCGATAAGACCTGTATTTTCCACCTCACCTGTTAAAGCAAACGTTTTCGTTCCAGGACTCTTCTCGGTGCCGATGGATTTAAACCAATCCACACCCTTATCCAGAATGTGTGCTACGTTGGCCAATGTTTCTACATTATTAATAATGGTTGGCTTACCCCACAATCCAGCCACTGCAGGAAACGGCGGCTTTGGTCTAGGCATGCCCCGTTCACCTTCTATTGAAGCTATCAATGCACTCTCTTCTCCGCAAACAAACGCTCCGGCCCCTTCCTTCACTTTGATAGTAAAGGAAAAATCTGAACCTAGAATGTTTGTACCTAAGAAACCGTATTGAAGTGCATCAGCAATTGTTTTCTTTAGTCTTTGAACAGCTAGAGGATATTCCGCACGAACATAAATATACCCTTCACTAGCTCCGATGGCGTATCCAGCAATCATCATACCCTCTAGAACGCTATGAGGATCACCCTCCATAATACTTCGATCCATAAAAGCACCAGGATCTCCTTCGTCACCATTACAAATTATATACTTTTGATCCGCTTCTTGAGAGGCAGCAATAGCCCACTTGCGACCTGCGGGAAAGCCACCGCCACCACGACCGCGCAAATTCGCTTCGAGAATATGTTCGATTACTTGGGCTGAACTCATGTTTAAAGCATTAGCAAGACCTTGATATCCCCCACGAGCTATATAAGCTCGAATATCCTCCGGATCAACCACTCCACAATTAGAAAGTGCCACCCGAGTCTGGTATTTATAAAATGGAATTTGGCCTTCCTTGGCAATGACCTCATTAGTTTCAGGATCCTGATATAGAAGGCGTTCTACAACAGTGTCTGCCTCTAGAGCATCAATTATCTCAGGAACGTCCTCTGGTTGAACCTTGGTGTACAAAATACCTTCCGGCTCTATGCGAACTAACGGCCCTTTTTCGCAAAAACCCTGACACCCACTGTTTACTGCCGTCACCCCGGACTCTGAAGCTTCATCTTGAAGTAGGCAATCCACAGTGGTGTATAGATCTCGGCTTTTTAGTTCGGCAACTAACTTCTCATATACTTGAGGAGAACCGTTTGCTACACATCCAGGACCGGCACAAACCACAATACGAGCTTTACCCCTTTGTATCGCTTCATTATAAGTATTTTGTACCTCTAAAATTTGCTTACGCGTTTTGATCATGATTGGTTCCCTCCTTTTCCAAAGTGTCAAGAATTATATTTATGGCCTCCGGTGTCATTTCTCCGTAGACTTTGTCATTAATGGTAACAACGGGGGCTAAGACACAAGCACCTAGGCACGATACTGTCTCAACAGTATACGTACCATCCTTAGTTGTAGATTTCCCATCTACAAGCTCTACCCGTTTGCATATAGCATCGTAAACCGCTGAAGAACCTCGAACGTGGCAGGCAGTTCCATCACATACTTTGATCACATACTTACCTTTAGGCTCCAACGAAAATTGAGCGTAAAATGTAGCTACTCCATAAACAGTGGCTGGTGACAACCCTAACGCATCAGCAACAAATTCCATAGCATTCTTAGGTAAATAGCGATATTTTTCTTGAATCATCTGAAGTATGGGGATTAAAGCAGCAGGTTGATTGCCATTTTCCTTGACAACACTACTTAGAAAACTTAGCTCTACATCAGCATCCTGTACAATCTGGTCTGTATTGTTCATTTATGCTCGCACCTCTTCTGGAAATTATTCACTTGTCTATTTTTACACATAATATAATATCATATTAATGGCTCCTTGTGTGGGCTTGTGATTAATTTAACGATAACTTCACCTATTGTTAAAACTTACCAAATAGCTATGAAATAATTTGCTCTAAATCGCTATTCATAGGCATTATGAACATTTTGTTCTGTAGTGTTTTGGTGCATTCGTTCCCTTCTGAAAATTAATTTACATGTGTATTCTTTATATAATATTACATTACCCGCTTCTTGTATAAGCTTGTGAATCTTTTACTATATCTGACAAAGAAAAAACGCAAGGTAGTTTTCCTTGCGCTCTATTAACACAGATTTCTATTCTAACACAAACATATTAGATTTAACTCAATTAAGATGGTACGTATTCAAACCAATCAAAGTCAGCGTAATTAGTACTTTCTCTCCCATTACTACTAGCATATAGTCCGATATATGTACCAACAAATCCTCCTGCAACATCAGTACTTAGTATTCTTCCATCTACATTTTCTTGTAGATTCCGCAGATTAGTCAGAGTCTCGCTGTAGTAAAAACTATAATCCTGTCCTCTCGCTTCAACCTTAAGGTATATCTTTTTAAGATCACATTTTTCGCTAACCATAACTGTCTCATTTCCACCGACACATCTGATTAGTTGAATTTGCTGTGCACCATCGGAGATAGTTCTAGTAAAACGATAATGATATTCGTTGCTCTGAACAAGTACAAGCCCGGCAGATTCTTTTTCCTGTACCGGGTTAAATTCCATTACTGTAGCAGCATGAAAATTAATGTGCTGCTGCCTACGTCCGATAAATGATGGTTTTGCTAGTTCAGTAAGCTTTTCTGGTTTTAGATACAAGCGTAAGTAACCTGGTCTTGCTTGCAAATCGTAACGATCCGCTATGGATGAGCGAAGTGAATTCCATTTATAATCTAGTTTTGATTCATCAAAATGATCACAGGCAGTATCACATGGCCAATAATGTTCTTTTAAATTTGGCTTCGTATAGCTAAATTCTACTTTCCCGGTGTCTGCACTCATAAGAGGCCAGCCATCCTCCCAGATAACTGGTAATAAAAAGGTTTCTCGCCCTAAATTACGATAATACCCACCATAGGGTCGCGATGCTAAAATAACAATCCACCATTCATCATTCTGTGTCTGGACCAAATCCCCATGACCAACATTAACAATGGGATACGTATTGACAAGATGGCGATGTGTCAGCACCGGATTGGCTGGATTACCTTCATAAGGGCCACTAATATTTTTACTACGTGCTATGGTTATGGCATGCTGATGACCTGTACCACCTTCAGATATCATTAAATAGTAATAATCATCCTTCTTGTAAATATGTGGTGCTTCCGGCCACACTGAATCAATCAAAGCACCCTTCCATAATGCTGTTTTTTCACCAACTAACTCCATCTTTTCTAAATCTATTTCCTGCAACCATACTTCCCAGTCTCCATAATACTTTTCTCCTGTTGATGAAGGACGAGTACCTGTATAATAAGCTTTACCATCATCATCAAAAAACAAAGATGGATCAATACCTGGTGCATCGTCTAACCAAATAGGATCTGACCAATCACCCGCTGGATCAGAAGCAGTTACAATAAAATTTCCTCCCTCACTGACATTAGTAGTGATTAAATAAAAGGTGCCATTATGGTATCTAATCGTTGGAGCAAATATACCACTTGAATGAGTAACAGCTCCAAGATCTAATTGAGACTTTCTGTCAAGCACATGGCCAATTTGTCTCCAATTAACTAAATCTTTACTGTGGAAAATAGGAATGCCGGGGAAATAAGTAAAAGTCGATGTTACTAGATAATAATCATCTTCCACTCTACAGATAGAAGGATCAGGATAGAAACCAGGTAAAATTGGGTTTGAAAATGTGTTTTCTTTTCTAAAATGTGTCATTACTATCAGCTCCTATTTAAAGTATTATTTGCTCACTAATTCTAGAGTAATTAGAATCTACAAAACCAACAGGCTCCACTGTCCGTATAACAAATCCACATTCTATTTACTCATCTCGTTTAAAGATTTGTATCATCTTCTAAAATAAACTTGGCATCTGCCCAATCGGCATGATCATTATTAATTCCATTTCCAGCATCTGTAACAACCAGACGCAAAGTTTTGGCTCCCGTTAAATCAACATTTACAAATTTAGCTGGATACCTACCGCTCATGACTCCGCTGCTAAATGCTTTTTTATTATCCACATAAACCTCAAAAGTTACAGTGCCATTATAACCATCTTTTTCCACATCTACACCTACATATGATTGAAAAGCATGGAATCCTTTTCCCTCTAAATCGTAGATGATTTCTGATTTCGCATGGGTTCCTATACCTTTATCAAATGCTGCTAAGCCATCTTCTGTGGTTAAGGTAATTGGGTTTCCATCGATACTCCTGTCTTTTTGAATTGTCCGCCATCCACAAGTTGCACTTACCCAGTCTACATCACTTGCATAAACCTCATTACATAAACTAAAATCTAATGTATAAGTATATTTTTCTCCCAATGGATTCACTGCAGATATTACTGCCTGACCAGGCAATGCTTCAACCTGCTTAATGCTTATTTGTACAGAATCACTAGTAGGAACAGCCTCAACTTCCGGCAAACCGGTAACTTGACTCTTTGCTATAGATATTTGGTAAAAATCATTACCTGCATCAAACGAAGCAAATAAATCTCCGTTAATTGTTATTCCTGAAAGCGGCAACAGTTCAGCTGTATTCTTACTTTCTGCCATCGGTTCTATTCCTTCATTCAAATCAACAGGAAGTAATCTATAGCTATATGAATAAGTCTGATTAGCAGTTAAAATATACTCAGGATGTGGCCATGCACCCCAGGAGTTATCGCCACCCAATCCCATTTGATGGTAACTAAGTTTCAATGTAATATCATCATTTCTTTCTAATTCATAAGGATGTGCTGCACTATCAAGATCCCAAGGTGTATAATGCAAAGCACTGCCCTCTAATAGAGGTTGTTCTGCTATTGCCATAATTCCAACACCGGTTTCATCCGTCAGCATCATCCACCTAATATCAGTGTTATTTCCAGTTTCCTGTGGTCTCAGGTATGGGACAAATTGTTCGTCTACCGTACTTTCATAAACTCCAACATCTGCACCTTTCTTCCTATCCCAATAATTTTCCTGTGGACCTCTTCCATACCATTTAATGTTCTCTAACCCCTCTGATAATTTAATAATAGTGCCTACCTCTGGGATTTCAGGTAAACCGGTACCAGGGATCAGAGTGTTTTTAACAAGAATATCACCACTTCCGTATATAATAAATGTAGTTCTATACTCTGTTTCTGTAGAAGTTGGTAAGCACCCAATAACTTCAACTTTTATGGTTTTCTCACTGAGGACAGTTGTTTCTACACTACTAACCTCTCTATTTAGCCCAGCCGTCCGCCAAGTACGAGTTTGAGATGGCATATTATTACCTCTATCATTATCAATAGGAGCTCTCCAGAAATTCGGTATTGGACCTTCTTTAATTAGCTGTCTCCCCTTGTAAGATAAAGATACAATAGTACCTTTTTCACAATCAAAGCTTATATTGAAATCCTTACCTGCTATTTCCAATCCATTTACATCTTCTTTTAAAACTAACGAAGACATATTATTCGTATCCAGAAACGACTTTACAGGCACTTTAAAAGGGACTTTAAATTGCTTTTTTGCAATTTCATAACCCTTAGCAGCCCAAGATTCATCATTTTTCAAAGTAAAACTGATATTGAGCCAGTACTCGCTTCCCGGCATTGTTTCTGAAGGTTTAATAAATGGAACAGTGACTTCTTTTGTGGTCAAAGGTAAAATATCCAACTCCTCAGCTGTAAAATCACCCTCTTGTATAATAACATCATCTTCTTTTAATGCCCAATGAGCATTAAATTTATCTTTCAAATTTGTAAACAAATACTCGTTCGTTATTTTTATGCTTTCATCGAGAATATCTACTGACTCAATCAATATATCCTGATAGTTCTGTTTGACTTCGTATAATTCCGGTTGTACTCTTCTATCAGGAGAGATTAACCCATTGACACAAAAATTACCATCATTAGGATCGTCTCCCCAATCTCCACCATAAGCAAAAAATGCATTGTCTATATAAAAATCAGATTCAATGATCTCATCAAAATCCATCCAAAGAACAGTATTTTCATCAGGCTTTCTAGTATTATCTCGAAGCTCTTCAAGAGTCAGTGCCCGGTTGTATACACGAGCAGAAGCAACTAAGCCATTAAATCCACGATTTCGTTCTACATCCCGCCCAACACCCATCTGATATTCATTTGGTGTAATACTAGCATCAGTTTTTCTAACTGCTTTGAGTTCTCCATCGATATACAGTTTCAGTTCAGTTCCATTATATGTACCTGCTACATGATGCCAATTACCAAACCAGTCATCCGGAGTATCTGTTTTTACAGACACCCATTTTGTCCTTTCAGTATTAGCATCATATATAAAGAACTCCACAACATCCTGACCTGTACCTAGATAATTTGGAGTATGTTTTATAGCAAATTGAGAATCACCTTTAGCAATAATAACATTATCAGTGGATGATTCCTCCGGTTTTACAACCGCTTCAAGGGTTAAGCCCGTTCCAGTAATATTTAACTCCGGTTTAATTGGCAAGAGTACATAACCATCCAATGCTTTATTATCCCCATCTATATCTACCAGCTTCCCTAACATTTTTCCTTCAAATTGATTGCTACTTTTATCAACTACAATGTGAGCAAACGGGATATTCCATCTTAATGACTGATCTACCCAATCCCAGATAAAGCCTCCTTGTAAGTTGGGATACGCTCTAATGACATCCCAATATTTGTATAAGTTTCCAACGCTATTTCCCATTGCATGAGCATATTCGCACATAATATAGGGTCTTTGGGGCCTATTCCTACCCCAATTTTCAATATGACCGACACTTGGATACATATTGCTTTCAACATCGGTCCACCTGTTATCTCCTTCGTAATGTACTATACGAGTAGGGTCTTTATCTCGAGTCCAGTTAGCCATCTCTCGAAAAGTAGTTCCTTGCCCAGCCTCGTTACCCAGAGACCAGATAAGTACCGAAGGATGATTTTTATCCCTTTCTACCATACTTTTCATCCTATCAATACAGGCATCTAACCAACGAGGGTTACTAGCTGGCACTTTATCCAAAACACCATGTGTTTCAAGATTAGCTTCATTAATAACATAGAGTCCATATTCATCGCAAAGCTCATACCAAAGTGGATCATTTGGATAATGTGAAGTACGTACTGCGTTAATGTTGTATTGTTTCATAAGTAGAATATCCTGGATCATCTTTTCTCTCGACATTGTTCTACCGGTATCCGGATGAATTTCGTGACGGTTAACACCTTTAAATAAAATTGGTTTACCATTTAATTTCATCTGCCCGCCATCAATTTCAAATTCGCGAAATCCAACACGGGTTCTAGCTGTTTCTATTATTCTTCCTTTACTATCTTTTAAACTACATATCAGTGTATAAAGGTTGGGATCTTCAGCAGACCATTTCAAAGGATTAATTACAGTTTTGCTTCCTTCAACAATAACCTCACCAATAGCCTTTATATCTACATCTAAACTAATTGGTCGGGCAAAAACTCCCTGATTTTTTTGATCATAAAGCATCACTTCTACTTTATATATAGATGGTGTTTCAACACCCAAATTTCTTACATTAACCTGTACATTTAAATCGGCATTCACATATTCCTCATCCAGATCTGTAACTACAGTAAAATCGCGAATCTGTACCTTATCAGTGGAATATAAATATACATCACGGAAAATACCACTTAAACGAATAAAATCTTGATCTTCTAGCCAACTTCCATCACACCAGCGATATACCTCAACTGCAAGTACATTTTCTCCTTCAGTGAGATATGGTGTTATATGAAATTCTGCTGGTGTAAAACTATCCTCACTATAACCAACCTCTTGACCATTTATCCATAAGTAAAAAGCTGATTCTACGCCCTGAAAGGAAATAAATACCTCTCTTCCATTCCAGTCATCCGGAATAAAAAAAGTGCGGCGATAAGAGCCTACAGGATTATATGTTGTAGGTACTGCAGGGGGTTGGGGATTCTCATAACCGGTCCAAGGATATCTTACATTAGTATAAATAGGATAATCATAAGGATGTTCACCCTGATCATCTCTAACTACCTGCCAGCTACTTGGTACTATAATAGTATCCCAGCTACTTACATCGTAATCTACTTTATAGAATTCTTCAGGCCTTTCAGATGGATTTTTAGACCAATGAAATTTCCATTTACCATTAAGCAGTTTAAAGTAAGGTGATAAATTGCAATCGCCATCTAAAGCTGAATTAATATCTGCAAAAGGTATAAAAGCTGCACGAGCCGGTTCACGATTTACTTGAAATATTTCCGGATTGCCATTCCATTCTAAGATGCCATCTGATGGCATTGCCAAAACAATCATGTTTATACTAACTAAGATAAACACAAACCACAAGAAATAAAACATCTTTCTTCCCATTATAATTTATCCTCCCTTTTAATTAAAATAGTAGTCGAAGAGAAATTTTTCTTACCCTATCAACCAAAGCTATTTGTATACCAAACTACCTTACTCTACCGAGGTTGGTTTAACTTCTTCAAATTCTGAAATATCTTCTTCTTTTTTGCCACAATTCTATTCTATTACTTGATTCTCGTATACTGGCTAGATTTCCTTTTCTACGAACAGCATGCTGTATGGCTTAGCAAAGACAAAGACAATCATAAAGATAGTTATTATGTTGCATTGTCCAATTTATCCGATAGAAAAGCTAGATTAATATTGAGTTCTCTTCAAAAAGAAACGATAAGCAGCTATTAGAATTAAGAGGCTGTAGATCCCACCTATGATCAAATAAAGCGGATAACTTAGATTTGCTGAAGCTGGAATTGGAAATAGCTTTAA
>JAAZMN010000021.1 GCA_012798795.1 Bacillota bacterium
AACTTACAAACCCAAAACGCGTTATAATTTTATCCTTATCTTTATAGAAAGTATTAAGTAATAATACTAAGATAATAAGCGAAAAACCAATAATCAAAATGACCCAAGAATCTATTTTACTGGCTACCTGGTTGAAATAATCCGAATGAACATCATCGGTCATATAGAATTGGCGAATTACAGCTAATATAAAGAAGTTAAGCCCGGCACTGGTCAACCAAAACACCCAAAACCTAAACCAATTTAGTATTCGTGTCATTTGTTATCCCCTTTTCGAGCAGCAATAATACACTCCGAGCCTCCCTTATACTCGCTGCGATTATAATCTCCGTACACACCTTCAATCAGAAATCCTATACTCCTTAATATATTTACCATGTGGTCAGCAGAAATAGTCGCCTCTAAGCTGTACTCGGCTGTTATTCTAGGATTTTCACCAATAAAATAATTAATCTGATTAAGCAGTCGTAAATCTGACTGAAGGCCTCTGATCTGAACAATTTGAACCATCACTTCATTGGTAAACGGATGTACACCTTGTAAACCCAAAGCAGGTATAGTATCTTTTATTGGGATGGAACTCGTATCAAAATCAAAGGCTAATAATCCGTTTTTATTTAGATGATGATACACAGCGGTAAAGACTTTCTTCCGATCTTCGTCGGTAAGCATATACATCATACTGTGATATGGAATCACAACCAGATCAAATCTTTCCTGCAGAGTAAAACTGCGCATATCAGCATGATAAAGTACAGGACAATATCCGTAAGCCAAACATTTAGCTTTAGCAATGTCCAGCATATGTACTGAATTATCCACTCCTACTGCATCCACTTGGTTCTTTAACAAGGCAGTAATAAACGACCGGTACCGCAGGCAAGATCGAGAACTCGATGTTTCTTTTCTGCCAAACTTAAATAAAAATCCAAATCATCATCAAACTGAATAGTTAAATCGTATAAATTGTCCTTCCCATAAGGAGCAGCAGTTTCAGCTAAACCCTTATCCAATAATTCTTTGGCGAACCCAAAATAGTATTCCATTTCTCTACCTCGACCAGTTTTTTCTATATATCTTCTGTATGCAGTGGTTAACTCCTTCTCTTTAACATTTCTACTTGACAAGTAAATTATATCTAATAAACTGTTTACATGAAACAAATTATGATTGACACCAATATATTTGACAAGCTCATAACCGACTCATATTTCCCTGATATCTGGAATGCTATAAATGCCCAGCTGATTAAATTTCTAACAACCCCAATCCAAGAAAAAGAAATTAGTAATATTACTAATGCGAGAAAAAAGCAGCTTATCAGCATTATTAAACGTACAGTTATTCCTTTGGTACAGGCGTCAGAGGCGGTACAATACCCACAGCTTACACCGGATATTCAAATAGCTTATACAGCCGCTGATAGTGCTGATATTTTTGTTACCGAAGATAAACCACTGCGCCAATGGTATCAAAACCACTACCCTAATCACATTATTTACGATTATCAGCAATTTCTTATATGGTTCCTCCAGAACATCTATCCTTATCTCAATTATTGATCCTGTTGAAATATTTGCACGTGTTTTCCCACCTCAATCCGGTAAGCTCGGCAAGTTTTTTTAAAATTTGTCTTTTTTCTGTACAGTAATGCAGATCACCAAGATTATAGAACCGTTTTACGGTTTTAACTAAATAATTAGTTTGACCATTCGATTGAATTTTGTATAATAATTCTCTGATATCACTTAGGGCAATACAGGTTCGACCAGATATTTTAACTATTTGCAGTGAACGGTCGGTAATATACAATCTTGTCCGCTTCAGCAAATTATTAATCACAGCAATCAAACTTAAACCGACACATAATATCAGTATAGTTTTAGTCAATAGATACTCCCCCAATGAGCATAGATATTACTAAATGATATGCATAAGGGAAATAAAAAACCACCTAAAAAGGTGGTTTTATATCTCTATATTGGTACTCCCAAGGGGAGTCGAACCCCTGTCTCCGCCGTGAGAGGGCGGTGTCCTAGACCACTAGACGATGGGAGCAATCACAAAACATATTATACCATCTTCTAGCTGACTTGTAAACCCAAAACTTATTTAATCACTTAATTCTAACCTGCCACTTAATTTCAGCTGATTTATTAAGCATTCCCGCTACTGAGCAGTACTTATCTAGAGATAAACGAACAGTATCTTCTAGAGCCTTTTCCTTTAAATCAGTTCCGGAAAAACTAAAAATCATATTTATCTTAGTAAAAACTTTAGGATGTGTAGATGCTCGTTCACCTTCAACCGTAATGTTCAATCCATCAAATTCGACTCTCTTCTTCTTTAGGATACTTACTACATCCATCCCAGAACACCCGGCAAGTCCCATTAAAACGACTTCCATTGGTGAAACTCCTAAGCCGTCGCCCTGATGATCCACAGATGTGTCCATTCGAATTGTATTATGAGATTTCACCGATTCTCCCGTAAAACCCATTTTTCCAATCCACGTAACATTAACTTTCATATTCTATATCAAACCTCTTTCTGATGAAATTTAATCATCTCCATGGCATTCTTGATTCTTTGACAGCTTTTTGCCCGACCTACTAAGCCTAAAACGTCATATATTCCGGGACTCACATTTGTGCCTGTAACAGCAACCCGAACCGGCTGCATAATATCGCCTAATTTTCTCTCAAATTTATTTTGGGCTTGTTTAAAAATCGGTTCCAAATTTTCTTGCGTAAATTCTTTTACTGCAAGTAATTCAGTTAATAGATAACCGAGAATTTCTAGACTGCCCTCTTTGTACAAAACCTTTCTAACTGCTTTTTCATTATAACGCAGTTCGTCTTGGAAAAAATAATAAGCTGAATCATCCAGATCACTTAACAACTTTATTCGTTCTTGCAGTGATTTTAAAATTGATTTTGCTCTCTCTTTCTGCTCGTTGCTGGGATTCTTAGGCAAAAATTCCAGCTCCTGCCAGTGAGGAAGAACCATTTGGTACAGTTCGTCAATTTCTAGCTCTCTAATGTAAACACCATTCATCCACTGTAATTTCTTAATATCAAACACTGCCGGATTCTTGGATACCTTTTCTAGTGAAAATTTGTCAATTAATTCTTGTTTAGCAAAAATTGTTTGTGCGTCGTCATATGACCAACCCAATAATGCTAAATAATTAATCATCGCACTAGGTAAATATCCTTCATCTCTAAACTGAGTCACCGATGTAGCTCCGTGCCGTTTACTTAAAAGACTTTTATCCGGACCTAAAATCATAGGCATATGAGCGAATCTTGGTACATTAAAATCCAGTGCCTTGTATATTTGAATCTGTTTCGGAGTATTAGAAAGATGATCTTCACCCCTAATCACATGACTTATCTGCATAAGCGCGTCATCAATCACTACTGCAAAATTATAGGTAGGTATTCCATCTGATTTAATAATGACAAAATCATCCAGTTGATGATTATCAAAGGTTACTTTACCTTTAATCAGATCATTTACTACAGTAACTCCTTCATTTTCAGCTTTAAAGCGGAGCACACTTTTTTTGCCCTGCTTGATAAATTCTTGTCTCTGCTCTTCTGTTAAATGCCGACAGCGGCCGTCATACTTTAAATCCTCTTTTCGCTGCTTTTGTGCTTGACGCATCTCATCCAACTCTTTAGGAGTGCAAAAACACTCATAGGCACGCCCTGACTTAACCAGCATATCCGCATATTTACGATAGATATCTAATCGTTGACTTTGAAAATAAGGACCAAATTCTCCACCCTTTCCCGGCCCTTCATCCCATTCTAAACCTAAAAATTCCATACTTTCTAAAATAACTGTTACTGACTCCTCAGTAGATCTTTCCATATCAGTATCCTCAATACGTAAAACAAACACTCCTTGAAGCTGTCTTGCAAGCAGATAATTAAATAAAGCAGTCCTGGCTCCCCCTACATGTAAATGCCCGGTTGGGCTTGGAGCAAACCGTACTCTTACTTGACCCATTGTCATCCTCCTAAGACTATATCTATCTATTAAATTTATACTAATCTTCTAAGTAAAGCTTCTCTATCACCAGATAAAAAATGAATAACCGGAATCTCTAACACAGTATAAGCGCCTGGCTTTTGTTTTACACTGGCCCGCGCAGCAGCTACCATATTTTGAGCGGTTAAAGCCGGGTTTGTAACCCTCATTTCATATTTAAAAACCTGATTATCTGTCTTTCCAGCAACTCCTTTTCGCTCTATTAGTACTCCATGTCCCATGTCTTTTAAACTATCGACGTCATTTACTTGGTAAACATAAGTCTGATCACCTGCAAAATACGGATCTTGTTTAATTTGTTTTTCTACGCTGCTAAAGTCAGCACCGGAAGTCAGCTGTACATAGACTAATCTTCTATGAATCCCGGTACCAACCGGAATAGTTACAGATAAAGCATTTTCTACTCCATCAATTGCTTTTACTGCCACCGTGTGGCCCATGCTCATACCAGGGCCAAAATTCGTATAAGTTATTCCCTTAGGAGCCATTAGTTCAAACAATGCCCGTATCAAAGAATCAGTCCCCGGATCCCAACCGGAAGCAACTACCGCCACAGAATTGTGCATGCGTGCTATTTTATCTAATTCCAAACGTAAATCAACTAACTTTCCATGTATGTCAAAACTATCGATAGTATTAATACCCTTAGCTAGAAGTTTAGATGCATATTGATATACTAATCTAGTAGGAATACATAATAATGCAGCGTCAACTGGCCCCAGCTCATCCACACTTGTTGCCAGAGGAATATCTGCTAATTCTACCGGATGCTCTGTAATCTGCCGTCTAACCACCCCAGCAAGAGTCATGTCCGGTGCCGCTAAAACAGCTTCAACTGCAAATTTACCGATATTTCCATACCCAATAACTGCAACTTTCAAGGACAAGACTTCAACCTCCTTACTTAAGTCTAACTTATTTTCTCAACGCTGTTTAAGATTCCTCCATACCGGGAAGTGAAAATCCGCTCTGTTTACATGAACAGCAAATATCATCGGGAACTGCAGTGAGAGTTTCCAGGGCTAACAGGCGAACTTTATCAATATTTTTTGCCATTAATTCGGATACTTCCTTATGTTTTAATATACCTTCTGAAATCCCTGCCCCCATATTTGTGACAACACAAACGGCAGCATAGCATATGCCTGCTTCGCGTGCTAAAACTACCTCGGGTACATTAGTCATCCCCACAACATCGCCACCTAGCATCCCTACCATTTTTATCTCTGCAGCCGTCTCGTAACGCGGCCCTTCAAAACATGCATAACACCCGCGTTCATGAATTTTTAGACCTAAGTCCCCTCCCACATCAATTAAAAGTTTTCTCAATGTGCTGCAGTATGGGTCAGTTACGTCCACATGAACTACCGGAGTATTTTCACCATTAAAAAAAGTACACCGCCGTGACTTTGTAAAATCAAGAAATTGATCAATTATTACAAAGTCTCCCACACCTATCTCACGGTTCGCAGAACCCACTGCATTAGTAGCAATGATGCATTTAACACCCAAGTGTTTCAGTGCCCATATATTTGCCGCATAATTAATCTTATGAGGCGGAATTTTATGCTCACTATTGTGTCTGGCAATAAACACAACATCTCGATTCTGGTAGCTTCCAGTTTTACATATAACATTTCCATAAGGTGTTTTTACTAATTGTTCCTCTTCGCGCTCAAACAATAATGGAGTATAAACGCCTGTTCCGCCTATAATCGCATAATCCATGACCGCTTCTCCTTTCCGATAAACTCTGAATAAACTCCATAATAAGCTTGATAGTTACAATGAATTTTTCGTCCTTCTTAATAATTCAAGTAATTTATATAATATTCCTGCATGATAAATGAGCCGCGATTTATATTAACCCCAGTTCGTAAGCAGGGCTTTTACATAAACTTATCAGCAATAGCAGGATAATTATAACTAAATGTAAAATTTAATAAATAAGCTTTTTTCTTGCCCAAGAGAAAGGAGTCTTTATGTTACGATTCTTGTCAGTGGCTTTTATTCTATTGCTGGCAACCGCTCCCACATTTTTCTCTACAAAATATTTTGTGATTGAATCAATTACAGATGAGATAATTAAGCTTGAATCCTTAGATTGTACTCAAGAACTGAAACAAAAATATGTTCAGAAAAAAGCCTTCCCCGAATTAAAGGAAGGTGACGTTGTCTTAGTGAAAATGATTGGAGACTGGCCGTACAGCATTACGCCGGATCCATCAAAAACACATGAACGTCAAATTGACATTGCTGAACTGCTGTCAAGAATTCAAGCTAATCGTGGGGCTTATTCTCAGTACGATTAACTAATCGATCCAAGATTGTGGTGACTCTCTTACGAGCTGCTTCAGTAGATTTATGATCTATCTCCCAGCAGACAGTAAGATAGTCACCTTCTTTTACTCCTTTGGGGAGCAGTTTATGAGGAATCTCAATTTTTATATTTTCATCCTCACTGTCTGAAACGTAAAACAAAACAGCATAATCACCCTCGAATCGATCTACGACTGCTTTCCACTTCACCGATGGGTTCCTCCCTTCTCATAGACTTAAAGCAATCAGTTGTTTATCAGATTCTATTCCACATAAAAGTAATCCCTAATCCGCTCCAGTGTTTTGTTTCCAATCCCGAAAACATTAATTAAATCATCCACCTTTTCAAAACCAACATCTTCGCGATAATCAATTATTCTCTGAGCAAGTATCTTACCTATACCTGAAATTGCCTGCAGTTCTTCAGAAGTAACAGTATTAAGATTCAATTTTTGTTCAAATCTTACTTGTGCTTTGTATGTAGAGATTTCCATTTTTTCATCTTCAATGGTCATACTGATTGTGCCATGTTGATCAGTGCGATATATATCTGCATCCTGTGCAGCAAGTCGCAGCAGAACATTAAGATGAGGGTGATCATAAACATTGCCTTCTCCTACCATAATCACTGCTGTTTTTGGATTAACCGCACGAATAAAATCTGCTCCACTTGATGTCCTGCTGCCGTGGTGAGCGACTTTTAATACATCAACATCAAGACAGTAATCCTTATTTAATAAAAGCTGTTCTGCTTGCTTTTCGATATCGCCAGTAAACAAAAATTTCAAGCCTTCAGCTTCCATGAGTACAACTACAGAATTGTTATTCAAACCCTCAAGTAACGGTTCTGTCGGATGAAGCACTGTAAAACTATGAATACCGGGAATATGAAGTTTCATCCCAGCCCTCGCTTGATAAAAAGGTATTTGCAGCCTTTCTATCAGCAATAGCAGCTGCTCATATGTTTGCGATGTATGTACTTGGGCATCTGCATATATACTCTCCACAGGTATTTGTTCCAAAATGGGAATTAAACCGCCAATATGATCCGCATGAGGATGTGTCATGATTACCATGCTGAGCTTGTCAATTCCTAATTCCTTAATAAAAGGAGCCACTACCATACGTCCTGCTTGATCAGTACCTGCATCAATCAAGACTGCCCCTCCTTCACTTGAGCGAATCAGAATCGCATCTCCTTGTCCTACATCAATAAAATCTACATTAACTTTAGCTGCAAATGCCGCATGACCAACCAAACACACTAAAAGCAGTGAAATTATAAGTTGTTTTAGTAAAAGTCGTTTTTTCACTTCAGCACCTCTAATAATAACTGGATTTTAACTTGAAGCACAGCGTAATTTTGTTTTTACCAACTCACGGGCTAAGTCTCGATAAGCAAGTGCACCCGGCACTTGTACTCTATTTTCAAATATAGGCTTCCGATCAGCTGCACTTTCCGCAAATCGAATACTCCGATTAACCTGATACGGGTATAGATGATATTCTCTAAAATCTCTTTTTAATATACCCAGAATTTCCCTGGCGTGATTTGTTCTCGTATCAAACAAAGTCGGTAATATCCCTGCTATCTCTAACTGACTGTTTAACTGACCTCGAATTTTGGCAATCAGTTTAAGTAAGGCAATCGTACCACGAATACTTAAATACTCACAAGCAACTGGAATGATAACTTTATTAGCAGCAGCCAAGGCGTTTATGGTCAATAGTCCTAAAGATGGCTGACAGTCTATTATAATAAAATCATATTGATCTCTCACTTGATTAATAATTCGAGTCATTCTTCGCTCCCTTGCAGGAGCATTCAGTAACTGCATTTCTGCTAAAGCCAAATCAATATTAGCCGGTAACAAATCTACCCCGTATTTATTAGAAATAATAGTATCCGCAGCCGCAGTATTGCGAATCAGACACTTAAATATTGTATCTTCAATGTCATCCGGTTCAAAGCCCGCATAAAAAGTTAAACTTGCTTGAGGATCTAGATCTATTAACAATACTTTCTGGTTTATATCCGCTAAAGCTACTCCTAAATTATAAACGGAGGTTGTTTTGCCAACCCCGCCTTTTTGGTTAGCCACTGCATATACCTCGCCCATCAGTATCCCCCTTCAAAATACACTGCATTCAGCTGATACAATACTGCATCTTAAATTCGCTATAAAAACTAAAAACCCCTCTTTTAATCTGTGATTACAACAATGGCAACCAACAAGGGAATAATTATTTGTAGCAATTTTAATCCTCAGTTCATAAGCTATATTAGCCGTTGGATGGCAAATAATTAGTGCAAAGGGGGAAAAAAGTTGGAAGAACAAGAAAAACAACTACAAGAACAAGAAGTTCAATCAGCAGCAAGCAGCGTGCATGAACCTGTTATAGATAAGAATGAGAGCATTTTATTCCAAACAAATTTTACTTGTCCGCCAAACACATTCAGCTATACAGTTCAACCAGGTGATACCATGTTCCTAATCGCCCGCAGATTTAATGTGAGTTTAGATGCTTTGATTGCAGCTAATCCGCAAATTCCGGATCCTAGTCAAATTGTCCCAGGACAAATTGTTTGTGTACCTACTGTCCCGGTTCCTGACGGCTGTCCGCCAAATACTTTTGCTTATATAGTACAGCCGGGAGATACTATGTTTTTAATTGCACAGAGATTCAATGTGAGTTTAGACGCTCTAATTGCAGCTAATCCGCAAATTCCGGATCCAAGTCTAATCGTACCGGGCCAAACAGTTTGTGTACCTATTGTCCCGGTTCCTGACGGATGTCCGCCAAATACTTTTGCTTATACAGTACAGCCGGGAGATACTATGTTTTTAATTGCAAGACGTTTTGGCATTTCCTTGGATGCTTTGATCAATGCCAATCCCCAAATTCCAAATCCAAATCAGATAATTCCCGGACAAAAGTTATGTGTACCAATCTTGCCATCTCCCATATGTCCACCAGGCTCGACTCAGTACACAGTCAAACCGGGAGATACCATGTTCTTAATTGCCAGACGTTTTGGAGTAAGCCTGAACAATTTAATCCGTGCAAATCCTCAAATTAGTGATCCGAACCGTATATTTCCCGGGCAAACAATTTGTATTCCACCAAAATAAGCCTTGATCAGCGCTGTCTGCGGCTAATTGATTACTCCTAAGATTTCCCGGGAATACTAAGGGAAGTCTTAGGAGGTGAATAATTTGATTACTGCCGAAGTTTCACTATACCCTGTCGAAACACCCGATTCTGATGAAATTATACTGGAATCTCTAAAGGCACTCGATGACCAACAACTGCAATATGATATCGGTTCTTTAAGTACAAATATAAGTGGGGACAGCGACCAAGTATGGACTGCACTTCGTTCGCTATATGAACGAGCCCGGACGAGTAGTTACGAAGTTGTGATGGTAGTTACTATTGTAAACGAAACATAAAAAGCCTCTTTGAAATGAGGCTTTTTATTAACTCTTTTAACTAAAAATTTCATTTGACAAATAGGAATAATAATGATAGTTTATAGTTAAGTACATTAGTGAATTGTTTCACTAATGTACTTAAACTAGATTATACAATACGAAAGGAGAATTTACATGAAAAAGACAATTGTTTTTTCAATTATGGTTATATCGTTGTTAATCTCTTCAACACTAGTATCAGCTGCAAATTGGGTAGACGGTACATATGAAGGCTGGTCTGATGCTAGTGCCAGAAGCATCAATTACGCGAAAGTATTCATCGAAAATGGAGAAATAACAGCTGTTATACTTCGTGAATTTACTAATTTGCTAGTAGAAAAAGATTTCGCTGTTTATCCTTGGGAACAAGCAAAAGAAGCATATCAAACAATGGGACAAAAATTTATTGAAGCTCAAAGTCACGATATAGACATTATTACCGGTGCAACCGGAAGCTCTGTCGGTTATATACAAGCAGTTGAAAGAGCCTTAATGAAAGCAGAGCCCCATGCTAAGCTCGGCAAATACTTTGACGGTGTTTTCTTTGGCCGTTCCGACTATACCGGCCGCAAATATTATGAAGTTGTTCGAGTAACTATTAAAGACGATAAAATTGAAAACGTTGCTTTTGATAGAATTCTATCTGATTTCAGTCAGCAGGATCCGGCAGAATACGGCTGGCCGCTGGAAATGGCTTGGGAATCATATAGTGAAGCTGCAAAAGAAGCTGTTCCTGGTTTTGTTGACACAATTACGGGAGCAACAGGCATTACCAAAACAGGCAATATTGCAGTTAGAGATGCTCTAGACAGAGCGTCTACAAAATAAGAACAAATTTTAACCAACCTAATCCCAAGAATTGAGCCTAGATATTAAAGCTTTTATGCTTATAATCTAGGCTCTTTGAATCGTTATGGTTTACCTTTCATTGTCTTTCCTTTGATTTGTCAATCTAAATGACAGCTGCAGTAAACTGTTGGTCAAGTGAGTATGTTCAACAATGACATCATCAGGTACTTTTAAACTAATAGGAGCAAAATTCCAGATTGCTTTTACACCGGCCTTAACTAAACGATCGCAAATTAATTGAGCCACTTCCTTAGGTGTAGTTATGACAGCAATATCACAGTGGTTGTCCGTCAAATATTCTTCCAGCTTATCAATGGAAGATATTCTGCAGCCAGAAAGCAGTTCCCCTACCAAAGCTGGGTCTGAGTCAAAAATTGCATTAATCTCAAACCCGCGTCGGTAAAAATTTTGATAACAAGCTATTGCTCTACCTAGATTTCCTGCTCCTAAAAGAATCAAACTATGAATTCGATCTAGACCTAGAATCTTTTTAATGTTCTTTCTCAGCTCATTAACATTATATCCGTACCCGTGTAAACCAAATGAACCGAAATAACTTAAGTCTGAACGAATTTGAGCGGCTGTCAGATCAAGTGCTTCTCCTAATTCACTCGAGGAAATCTTTTCTTGTGCTGCTGGTAACTCAGTCAGATACCGGTAATAAATCGGTAGCCTCGTAATTACAGCACTAGGTATTTTACCTTCTCTTCTACTAGAATGTAGAGATGACACTATTAATCTCCCCCCTTTGGCCCTAATTTACCGCACAGTTAGTTTTTCTTCATGATTCAGCTCCTCGCCATTTACCAAATCGCGAATCACTATTTCAGCTGTATATTGAGCTCGCGGTGCCCACCTAGGAATATCTACATAAAGATAAAAAGAAATTTCTTCGATAAACTCCTCAGCAGTATCTTTAAATTCTATAACATTACGCTGTGCAAATAATCTTAATCCAAAGCTTGATTTTAGATATATATCAACTGTCAAATCAATATGATATTTGTCGTCTTCATAGTAATTAGTAAATCCTGCGACCTCTAAATAAGCATACGCTCGAGTACCCCTTTTAAATACACCTTGATTTGGAACATACTCGAAAAAATTATCTTGATCATCAGACCAGCAGAGATCGGTAAATCGTAAGCCAGTCTCAGGAACATCCTCACTTATCTGCTGACTTTCCAGAGATACATCTTGATTAACTTGAATATCAGCTGATACAGGTAATGCAGAAGAAAATAAAAGCATAAGAATCATTAGATAAATCATAGACTCTCCTCCTCCTAGGAGTTTTATCACCAATGTCGAATTATATAGATATCAATATTAACCGGGTTATTGAAAGGAAGAAAACATTGTTTAAACACTTATTATCAAAAGGAAAATGGACACGTCCAACTGACAGATCAGCAGTATATACTGAAATAGAACCTGGCAAAACATGGGGCATCCGAGTTACCTTAATTGATGACTTTGCAAAAATAGAGGCAATTCAAGGTGAAAAAGGTGTTTGGTATAATGCTCCAAAGCGATATTGTGCTGTAGTAATGCCTCCTACTATATTCGAGAAGATTCGGGGGATTTCCTTTGAAGACAAAGTAATGATTGAAGTAGAAAATAAACGAAAAGTAGCTGCGGAAGAAAATGGCAGCCCTAATTACTTTCAGACATCAAACAGCAGGAATTGACGACAAATTCACGAAATGTGTACAGAGAATGTGTACAACTATTGCTTTTAAATACAGAATATCTACCTCTATACTTGAAGGAGGGAAGACATGAAAATATTGATTGTGGCTGACACCGTAGATCCAATGTTATATGATCATTTTAGGCGCGACCGTTTTCCGGATATCGAATTAATACTGTCTGCAGGCGATTTGCCGGCTTGGTATCTTTCATACCTTATGTCTGTCTTTAATGCTCCATTATATTACGTGCGTGGTAACCATGATTATGATTATGAACGAGAACCACCTGAAGGTGGTGACAATATTGACAGCCGCATTATAAAGTTTAAAGGTCTTAGGATACTTGGATTCGAAGGCTCTATGTTTTATCATTCTCCTAAGGCCGTTCAAAGAACTGAACGACAAATGTGGTGGCAGTGGCAGAAACTGAAGTTCAAGATTAAACTAGCAAAAAAAGTTGATATTATTCTTACCCATGCCCCTCCTTTCGGAATTCACGATGCAGAAGATCAATGTCATAAAGGATTTGTAACTTTTTCAAAGATGATTCATAAATATCAGCCAAGATACTTTATCCACGGGCATACTCATTTGAATTATGGTTTGAAGCAAAAACGAATCGATGTTGTCAATAAAACAACAGTAATTAACGGCTATGGTTATCATATCTTAGATACTGATGAACATTCCACTCCCTAGGAGGTGGCCATATGTTTAGAAATACAATAGAGTCTTTTGATCATCAGTTTGCAAAAAGCGAATTGACTGATTCCATTGATTTAGGCTTGCGGACTGTTGAAGTTAAAAAAATAGTCGGCTCTGTAAATCGATGGCAGGATTTTGATTCTCATTTTCGTTTTAAATTAACTTCCAGAGCAGCAATGGAAAGATATGCCCGGATTAAACGAGCATTAGAACGTGGCGAATATTTACCTCCTGTTGAGTTATATAAAATTAGAAACAAGTACTATGTAGTTGACGGCAACCATCGAGTTGCTGCTGCGAAGGAAATTGGTCAAACTTACATAGATGCTTACATTACAGAATATCTACCACCTGGCAACACGCCTGAGCATCTTTTATGGCGCGAGAGAGCACAATTTGAATACCGTACAGGATTGTCCGGCATCGAATTAACCGAGTTAGGTTTATACCAAAAACTTTTTGATCAAATCAAGCAGTTTGAAGACGAAGAATATGAACAACATCACTTAACTGATAGTTTCTTTCATGTTGCCCGGCAGTGGTATGATGAAATCTATATGCCGGTTGTACAACAGATCCGCAAAGAAAAATTATTAGATGACTTTCCTCATCGAACTGAAGCAGATTTGTTTCTCTATGCAACCTACCATAAAATGGCCAAGAGCCGTTTAACAAAAGAAGCCGTCAGTTATCGCCAAGCTTTGGCTGATTTCCGCCCCGGCAGTCCAAAGACACTAAAGGATCGAATAAAAGATACTATTTCCAGCTTACTTAGGTTAAATGACAATTCTCAAGACTGTCCCTATGGCCTAATTCTCGATGAAGACGGATTGGTGAAAATTACCAAAAACTGCAGCGGATGTACCAAGTGCCATTTAAATATACCAGTTAATTCTCACTCCGAACAACCACAAATCATTACTAACGAAGATATTAAACCTAAACCTTTTAAATAGAAAGAGCAGTGATGATGAATTGCTGAAAGATAATGCACTGTTAGTGAGGGATCAGATTATTGAACTGCTAGCAAAAACAAATTCCGAGCTTACCACCACACTTAAACACGATTCCCCTTTTCAGCTGCTGATTGCCACCATACTTTCAGCTCAATGTACTGATAAACGGGTTAACAGTATCACGGAAAAATTATTCGCAGCTCATCCCACAGTGGAAGCCTTAGATCAATTATCTCTGGAAAAATTAGAAGCATATATTAAGAGTGCAGGTTTATGGCGTATAAAAGCTAGGAACATTAAGCATACCTGCCGGATGCTAATTAACGACTTTCATGGGGAAGTACCAAAAACCAGAGATGAATTAATGCGGCTTCCGGGGGTAGGACGTAAAACCGCTAATGTAGTACTGGCAAATGCCTTTTATATACCAGCATTTCCTGTAGATACTCATGTGCACCGTGTTGCAAATCGACTTGGTTTAGTAAACAGCAAAACCTCAATCCAAACAGAGTCTCAATTAATGAACATTATTCCTTATAATCATTGGAATGATGCTCATCACTGGCTGATTAATCACGGACGTCAAGTCTGCCAAGCTAGACGTCCGTTATGCAATAAATGTATACTTACAGATCACTGCCAATATAATAATCAACACTAAATTATGTTGCCTTTTCCTATACTCCTATGGGGTTAGGCGTATCACTATATACAGGCAAATAATCAAAGTCAGTATAAATCAACACTTTAGTCCCTCTAATAACTTGTGCATGTGCCGCAGGCACTTGACCTACAATTTTACTTCCTTCACCTACAACTTTAGGCTCCAACCCAGAAGCGTTAATTATATCAACTGCATCTTTTACATTCTTGCCCAAAACATCTGGGACTGCAACTGCAAACTTTTTGTCAATTTCCTTGACTGATTTGGGTTTGATGCCTAAGTAAGGCATAATTTGTTCTACTAACCGAGCAAAAATGGGACTAGCAATTATTCCACCATAAAACGCACCCTGGGGTTCCCATAAAACAATTAGTCCGGCAATCTCGGGATCTTCTTCTGGTGCATATCCACAAAATGATGTTACAGTTTTAGAGTGAGAATATCGTCCAAATTCAACTACTTGTGCTGTCCCTGTCTTACCTGCAACAGAATAACCCGGGACATCCGCTTTCTTTCCCGAACCATTAGCAATAGCAGAACGCAGTGCTTTACTGGTCATATTAGCTACTTCCACTGGTATTATACTTTTAGGTCCCGGGATATCCGGTTCAATTATTTCTGCTTTAGTACGAATCTCCTTCACATAGTGAGGCACCATATATACTCCTTCATTAGCAATAGCACCAAAACCTGCCAAAAGCTGAAGAGGTGTACAGGTTAGTCCTTGGCCAAAACCTATATTTGCCCACGTTACCAAGGGTATTTTTTCAGAGGGTGGACGAACTGTTCCCGGCGCTTCCCCGGGAAAATCTACACCCATTTTATTACCTAAATTAAACTGCTTTAAATAATGATAAAATCTTTCGCCTCCTAAGTCAATTCCCAATTTTGCATAAAAAGGATTACAGGAATTCTCTAAAGTCTCGACAAATGACTGTGAACCATGACCGCCCCGGTGCCAACAGCGAATAGTCCAACCAGAAACTTTAATAAAACCCGGATCAAAAAAGTGAGTATTTAAAGTTGCAACACCTGAATCCAATGCAGCTGCTACTGTAATTGCCTTAAAAGTAGAACCTGGTTCATACGTGTCCGTAACAGCAATATTTCGTCTGTTTTCAATTGGATAATCATTATATTTCTCTATATCATAAGATGGATAAATAGCATTAGCTAATATTTCTCCTGTTTTTGGGTTTATAATCGCGATTAAGGCTAACCTTGCACCCGTTTCTAATGCTGCCCGCTTTACTTCCTTTTCAGCAATCTTCTGAATATAAAAGTCCAGTGTTAATACTAAATCGGCACCATCGACTCCCGGTGTATAACCTGTTATTCCTTTTTCAATTATTTTACCAAGAGCATCCCGTTCAAAAACCGCTTCTCCCTTTACTCCCTTTAAATACTGATCATAGTAAAGTTCTATCCCCTCTAATCCTTGGTTATCAATGCCGACGATTCCTAATACTTGAGGAGCTACAGAACCATAAGGATAATAACGTTCAGGATTGTCTACAATACCAATACCCGCTAATTTCGCTTTATGAATTTCTTGTGCTTCTTCATTGGGAACTCGCTTTTTAATCCACTCGCTGGCAGTATTCTTATTCAGACGCTTCAGCACTAATTCATAATCAAGATGCAAAATTTCAGCTAATACTTTAGCTGTATTTTCTTTATCTATTACTTCTGCCGGTATTGCATAGACAGCATTTGCACTTACTGACAATGCTAAAACAATTCCATTGCGATCATATATAGTACCTCGCCTGGCATCAACCGGAACCGACTGTAATCTCTGGTGCATTGCACTGATTTGATAAAACTCGTTTTGAAATATCTGTACATAAACTAATCTTCCCAATAAGGCCATTACACCGGCACAAATAACTGCAAAAAGTATCAGCAGCCGCCTAGCAATAAGAGAGCTGGACATGTGCATGAATCTACCTCCCTAAAACAAGTCCATAAAAAATTGAACTAGGCGATTCCACAATCGCCGTAAAAACGAAGCTAGGCCTGTATTTTGACCCGCAATCAGATCGATTGACGCTATTTTTTCGTTTTGGTGCAGTACAATTAGTTCACCCACTTTATCTCCTTTTTCTATTGGTGCTCTCTTATCCAGCAGCTGATATTTTGTTTCAATATCTGTATATCTATCATTAAAGTTAAACAAAGACAGTTCTCTATCCATGACCGCATCGATTAGGTGTGTAAGACCGTCGGGAACGTTCATTTTACTGATTACTTCTCCTTTAGGAATAAAAACCTGCAAATGACTATAAGTATATTCAACTAGTTCCTCAGACTGACTGTTCCGTATCTCTCTACTAGGTGCACCCAGCACAACTATGATCAATCTACGCTCATTGCGTTCTACACTAGTAATCAAGGTATGACCCGCCGGGGTTGTTGCACCTGTTTTTATTCCGTTTACACCATCAACTTTATCTAATAAAACATTTGAATTTGTAATTGTTCGTCCCTTGGACTTCAATTCGTATTCCTTTGTGGAAACAAAATGTTTAAATAACTCATTTTCCATGGCAAACTGAGATAATAAAGCCATTTCGTAAGCTGTAGAATAATTGCCGCTGTAAATTGACAATAAGCCGGTGGCATCAACAAAATTTGTATCGGTCAGCCCCAACTCCCAGGCACGTTTTGTCATTAATCCTGCAAATTCCTTCTCAGAACCGGCTGTATATTCAGCCAAAGCTACGGCCGCGTCATTAGCTGATGCTAATGCAGCCGCATATAATAATTCTTCAACGGTAAATTTCTCTCCACTCTTAATTTTAATCTCCGTACCGCCTCGCTCAGCAGCATTAGCACTGGCAGTAACAATATCATCAAGTGATATTACGTCTGCTTGGATCAATTCACAAACATATAAGATGGTCATTATTTTTGTCAAACTGGCAATTGAGCGTCTTTGAGCTGCATTTTTTTCATAAATAACCAAATCAAAATCAGGATCGTAGATAACTACAGCAACTGCCGAAACATCGGGAAATGCTCTGCTTATACTAGATATTATACAGCTGAAAATCACTAATAAAAAAAACACCGCCATCAATTTTTTAGCCCTCATCATATTCTCCTCCTAAAAACCTTACATAGAATAATACGCTGATAATTTTGTTCTTAGTACATAAGTCCCAAATAAACACATATTTACTTCTGCCTGCATATAATGCTAGTAGTTTTCCTTTTTTATAAGGAGTGAATAATAATTGATGGAAGTCAAAATATTTGACAAACATCAGTCGGTTTTTAACAATTACATTGCAGCACATCCCGCTGGCGATCTACTGCAAACAACCTTCTGGGGACAGCTAAAATCAACTACAGGATGGCAGCCGTTTCCATTAGCTGTTACCAAAAAAGGACAAATACAAGCTGGTACATTAATGCTTAAACGTTCAGTGCCTTTCCTAAAGCACTCTATTTTTTATTCACCTCGCGGTCCCGTGTTTTCCAGCTTAGAAGCACTGAAATTTCTAATTGAGGCCGGTGTAGATTTAGCTAAATCTCATAACGCTCTATTTTGGAAAATGGATCCTGCTGTCATCTCCACTAATTTAGCATGGAATCAGCTGTCCACTCAATTACATAAAATCAATACAGGGCTTGATTTTAACTCAGTCCAGCCAAAATTTATTATGGAATTAGATATTCGGCCTTCGCTTGAAACCATACTGGCAAACATGAAAAGCAAGACGCGCTACAACATTCGTTATGCCCAACGCCGAGGAATTGAAGTATATTTAAGCAACTCCAAATCCGACTTAGAAATCTTTTATCCCATTTTAAAAGAAACCGCTGTTAGAGATGGATTCACTGTAAGATCATTTGATTATTTTGAAAATCTATGGGATTGCTTAGTTGTACCTAAACTTGCCCGGTTGTTTATTGCATATTATAAAAATCAGCCGTTAAGCGGTGCTATAGCTTTTCGTTTAGGCCGGAGGGCATGGTATGTATATGGAGCTTCCTCCGATGCCAAACGAAATCTCCAGCCTAATTATGCAGTTCAGTGGGAAATGATTCGCTGGGCGAAAGGCAGTGGATGCCACACTTTTGATTTTCGTGGAGTTTCCGGAGACCTAAATCCAGAAAATCCATTGTTCGGACTCTACAGATTTAAAGAAGGATTTGGAGCAAAACTCATTGAGTATGTAGGCGAATATGACCTGCCTTTATCTCCGCTTTATAAATTATGGCAGCCGGCGGTTACTGCTTATAACTATTTAAATCAGACTTTTAAGCGCTGAGGATGAAACTAATGAAATGGTTGGGACCTACATGGATAAAGATAGAACTAGATAATATTGTGCACAATTTATCCCAAATACAAAAGCTTACATCGGCAAAAATATGTGCTGTAATCAAAAGTAACGCATACGGACATGGTATTTGTGTAATCAGCTCGCTGCTTCAAAGCCTAAATCTCCCTTATCTTGCAGTAAGCGATTTAATGGAAGCTTTAGAAGTCAGGACAGCAGGTGTTCAAACACCTCTTTTAATTCTAAATCCTAATCTGGTACACGAAACCGGGGAAATTGTACAGTATAAAATAACTCCCACCGTCACATCGGAAGAAATCCTTTTATCTCTTGCAAAACATGCATTTTTGCAGCAAAAAAGAGTTAATATACATCTGAAAGTTGAAACCGGACTGAATCGCATCGGTGTTTCCCTGGCCGAAGCACTTAAGCTTGCCCAGCTTATTTCTGAATTTGAGTATCTTAATCTTGAAGGAGTCTATACGCACTTTGCTGCAGCTAACAGCGACATAAATTATACAAAGAAACAGCTTAATCACTTACTTGTGTTTAAATCGAAGTTTAATGAACTAGGCTTTAAGAATCTGATGTGGCACAGTGCTAACAGTGCAGCCCTAGTTACCCTGCCCCAAAGCCATCTCGATATGGTAAGAATCGGTACTATGCTTTTTGGTCAATCAACTGTTAATAAATTACCGCACATTATTAATTTAAAACCGACATGGGAGCTTTATACCAGAATCATTCAAATTAAGGCAGTTAAAAAAGGTGAATATATTGGCTACAATAAAAATTTTATCACTAAAAGAGATTCTGTAATCGGTGTTATACCTCTTGGTTACAGCGATGGATTAGGAGTGCGTCCCAAAGACAATAATTTTTGGAATCCGTTACGTACTGCACTGCTTAACTTAGTTGACACACCTAACAAAATATATCTGGATCATAAAAGTTACCCAATTATTGGAAAGATCGCTATGGGTATGTGCTGTATTGATCTGACAGAGCATGCTAATCCACATAATCTATATGGAGCAGTAATTCAGATCCCCACTCGCAGAACCACAATAAATAGA
>JAAZMN010000022.1 GCA_012798795.1 Bacillota bacterium
CGAAGCAGTAGCTTTTGATTTAATGTCTAGTATAAGTTCAGGTTTGATAGTACCTGAAGCTGATATACTATCTAAAAAGTCTTTTTTAGTTACATTTGTATAGGTGTAAAAATCAAGAATAAATTCTTCTTCTTGAGGAAAAAAGTATTTATAAGAAAATAATATAATAATAGTCATAACAACTAAAGTAAAGATAATCAAACCTAATTGTCTGAATTTCTTGGTTCGTTTGCCACGTGGTTTTGGTTTTTTTATAATAATTGGCTCAGTCACTTTGCCCCTCCTTTACATTTTTTTAACTTCGTTTGGCAGGTAACTATTTGTGATTTGGTGAAATATGTAATGAACATACTACCGATATTTTATACGTTTTCATTCTTTCATATATTCGTGTATTAACTGTTATTTTCCTTTTTAGTACAAGTTATATTTTTTTGATTACAATTATCTGGAGCTTTTCGGGGGGTATGAACCAAGCATTGATTAGAATATATTGGGATATCAAGTAAAAGGAGTTGAGCTTGATGTCCCGTAAATTCTATTGGATTACCATATCTAAGGATTACTTGATTGGATTTGGGCTGCTGTTATTAGTAATCTATATATTGAGTTTACCCAGTAGTTATCATTTGGCGGAGCTTTCTATGGCAGTAATGTCTACTCCGGTTAAATATGACATTGTAATTGACCCGGGCCATGGAGGAATCGATTCTGGTGGAATTGGTGCAGGCAGTGTTTATGAAAAAGATTTGGTTTTGGATATAGCATTAAGAATGCAACGTTGTTTAGAAACCGCTGGCTTAAAAGTAGGTCTTACCCGGGATAGCGATACTGATGTTACACACTTAGCAACCAAAGCGGGGACAAGGCATCAACGTGATTTAGACGGACGGTTTATGGCAGTGCATGAGGGTGTTTTGGGTATCAGTATTCATGCAAACATTGCAAAAAATGCCCGCGAGCAGGGAGCTTTAGTATTTTATTTGCGCGATTCTTATATTGATAAACAGTATGCTGAATTGGTTTTGAAACAGATTGAAAAAGTTCAAGTCTTAAATTATAAGCACCCGGTACCGCGAAGCAATTTACTGCTTTTAAAAGCTAAACTGCCGGTTTTATTAATTGAAGTTGGGTTTTTATCTAATCCAGAGGATTTAGCCAAATTAACCAATTCGCAGTTTCGGCAGACTCTAGCTGAGGCATTGAGTAGAGGTATTGTTAGTTTCTACAATGTTTATCGGTCGGAGCGGACAGAGTAATTAGTTGTTATTTCGGTTACAATTTGATTTAGATCAGGAATTATTTTGAGGACAAATTCATTAAAATCATCAGGAGCAGTATTGTCAGCTTTATCTGAGATAATGCGGATAATTACAAAGGGAACTTGATTTAAACTTGCTACATGGGCAACTGCTGCTCCTTCCATTTCTGCACATAGAGCATTAAAGGTTTTAAAAAGATATTGTTTATCTTCAGCGTCGGAAATGAACTGATCGCCGCTGACAATCAGACCGAGATGAACACGGTGCTGTTCAACAGTATTTTTGGCTGCCTTGATTGCTAGTTCTTGCAGCTTCGCTTCTGCAGAAAATACACTTTGCTTAAGGGATGGAATGATACCGGGTTTATAACCGAAAACCGTAGTGTCAAAATCATGCTGTAGAGCTGCTTGAGATATAACAACATCGCCAATTTCAATTAAAGGATCGATTCCACCGGCAACACCTGTATTAATTACGGCTTTGATGGCGAAATGATCAATTAGTAATTGAGTGCACATAGCAGCGTTCACTTTACCGACGCCGCATTGCACTATAACAACCGGTTTTTGGATAAGCTTTCCTTGATAGAAAGTTAATCCGGCATATTCTACTTGACGAACATTGGTAAGCAGTGAGATTAAACCCGATACTTCCTCAGACATTGCACCAATGATACCAATGGACATTATTTTCACCTTCTTATTGAGGATCTTTAATTGATAGTGTATCAATTTATTATAGAGAGTTCAACAAAATTATATCGAAACAAGAGTAAGGAGATAAAATAAGTGAAAAAGTTAGGTTTTGATTACAGTAATGTGCTGCCATTTGTAAGAGAAAATGAATTAGCTGATTTGTTTGAAGAAGTTCAGTCAGCACATAAGCATTTACACGAAAAAACCGGACCGGGAAAAGACTTTTTAGGGTGGGTTGATCTACCGACTAATTATAATCGGAGAGAGTATACCCGCATTAAAAAAGCAGCAAAAGCCATTCAGTCTGACTCAGATGTATTATTAGTTATTGGTATTGGCGGTTCTTATTTGGGGGCACGTGCAGCCATTGAATTATTAGGACATACTTTTTATAATCTTTTAGCAGAGAATGTCAGAAAAACTCCTCAGATATTTTTTCTCGGCCATAATCTCAGCGGTACTTATTTACACGAACTCATGCAGCTGATCGAAGGCAAAGATATTTCTATTAATGTAATTTCGAAATCGGGGACAACCACAGAGTCTGCTTTAGCCTTTAGAATACTTCGTCGGTATATGGAAGAAAAATACGGAGAAACAGAAGCAGCTAAACGTATTTATGCCACAACTGATAAGTCAAAAGGAGCATTAAAAGAACTAGCTGATGCTAGAGGCTATGAAACCTTTGCGATTCCCGATGATATTGGGGGACGTTTTTCAGTTTTAACCGCAGTAGGCTTACTGCCAATAGCTGTGGCAGGAATTGATGTGGATGCGATTATGTCTGGAGCAGTTCAGGCCCAGCAGTGGTATGGGAATCCTGATATCGATAATAATGAGGCATATCAATATGCAGCTGTGCGTAACAGCTTGTATCGGAAGGGGAAAGTTTTAGAAATCTTGGTCAACTATGAACCAAAACTGCATTATTTTGCCGAGTGGTGGAAACAGCTGTATGGGGAAAGTGAAGGGAAAGATCAAAAAGGTATTTTTCCTGCTGCGGTTGATTTTACCACAGATTTGCATTCACTCGGTCAATACATTCAACAGGGGCTGCGCATTCTTTTTGAAACAATACTTGTAGTAGAAAAACCCCAATTTAATCCCGTGATTGCAGCTGATCAAGAAGATGGTGACGGATTGAATTTTATTGCCGGTCAGAGTTATGATTATATCAATAAACAAGCCTATCAGGGCACACTGCTGGCTCATGTTGACGGTCAAGTACCGAATATTGTCATCACAGTACCTGAATTATCACCGTTTTATTTTGGTGTTTTAGTTTATTTTTTTGAAAAAGCTTGTGGGATTAGCGGACATCTTTTAGGAGTCAATCCTTTTGATCAGCCCGGTGTAGAAGCCTACAAAAAGAATATGTTTGCTCTTTTAGGTAAACCGGGTTATGAGCATCAGCGGAAGGCATTGTTAAAAAGACTAAACAGAGATTATCCTCCCAGCATTGACTAGCTGTGAGGTAGAAATAAGGCAGGTTAATTATCATTGAAGTCCAGAGTATCACATATTGATATAGAAGTATTGCCTTTGGAAGATGGGTTGATGATTAAGCAGATCATCTACGGTAGATTAAAACTGAGCCGCGGTTTAGTACGCCGTATGAAAAAAGGCGGTGGAGTGTATTTAAATGGGCAGAGTGCTTATATTACTCAACGTGTGAAG
>JAAZMN010000023.1 GCA_012798795.1 Bacillota bacterium
TCTGGCGTTTCACTTCGTGTCGGATCGGTAGTTTTAGACATACAGCAAGGTTTTGATCGTCAGCTTCTAGTTGAGGTAGTTCAGGTGCTGACAAGTATATGCTGATTGGTCATCCTAGACAGAGAGTTTATTTAGCTAAGGGTGCTACTGATTTACGTAAAGCAGTTGATGGTTTGGCAGCTATAGTTCAGTTAGAATTTGAACTTAGCCCTTTTGAACCCTGTCTATTTGCTTTTTGCAATCGCCGTAAAGATCGTATCAAAATCTTAGAATGGTCAGAGCGAGGTTTTTGGCTTCATTATTTCCGGCTAGAAAAAGGAATACTACCATGGCCAACTGAAGATTATGAGACTCAGCCACTAGATATTACATGGCAGGATCTGCGTATGATTATCGAAGGAACTCCTTTGCGACCAATTAGTGAACGGTCTGTACCATTACCTAAATATGCTCTTTAGGCGTAAAAATATTTACGCCTAAAGCCGTTTACTAGCAGGGATTTAGCAATAATTATCTAATTTATTAAGTATGAAAAACACATTGGCAACACCTCAAAATATAAAAGAATATTCTTGGCAAGAGCGAGCTTTACGTGCTGAAGCACTTTTGGATGAAACCCAAAAACGACTTCAGTATTTAGAAGCTCAAGTTCGCTTATTAACCACTAAACGTTTTGGTGCTTCCAGCGAAAAGACACCATCCAATCAATTGTCTTTATTTGACGATGTCTTTAATGAAGCTGAAGCCACAGCTGAACCATTTGCACCTGAACCAGATTTATCAGAGGTTAAGGTGACTAGTTATAAGCGAAAAAAGAAAAGAACTCGTGAAGAGCTTTTTGAGGGTTTGCCAGAAAATATCATTCACCACCATCTACCAAAAGAGGAGATGGTCTGTTCGTGTGGGCATCCTCGGCATGTTATTCGCCAAGAAACCAGTCGTGAACTTCGCATTGTTCCTGCACAGTTTTGGGTAGATGTGCATATTCAGGATGTCTGTGGTTGCCGTCACTGTGAGCAACATGGTGATATTGAAAAGTCTCCGGTTGTGACTGCTCCTAGACCAGCAAGGGCTATTCCCCATGGCATAGGATCTCCATCAGCGGTAGCTTATGTAATGGAACAAAAATACGTAATGGGTACTCCCCTATACCGCCTTGAGAAGCAATGGGAGCGTCAAGGAATCCCATTATCACGGCAAACAATGGCCAATTGGATAGTATATTGTGCTGAGCGGTGGCTTGCACCAATATATGATCGGCTGAAAACACATTTGCTTCAGCAGATCATAGTAATGGCTGATGAGACCACGGTTCAGGTATTACAAGAACCTGGCAAAAAAGCACAATCCTCATCCTATATGTGGCTATATCGTACTGGACGGGATGCACCAAAAATTGTTTTATATGATTACCAGTCTTCGCGAGGTAAGGAACATCCTAAGAAATTCTTAGAAGGATTTACAGGTTTCCTCTGCACCGATGGCTACCAGGGCTACAATAGCGTAGAAGGTGTTACCCACGTTGGCTGTTGGAGTCATGCTAGACGCTATTTTGACGAAGCAGTTAAAGCTAGCGGTGGAAAGGGAAAAAATCCCAAAGCCAAGGAAGGTCTAGACTTCTGTAACCGGCTTTTCCATTTAGAAAGAAAGTGGCGAGAACTAACGCCCGAAGAACGTCACCAAAAACGATTGCTCGAAAGCAAACCGGTTTTGGAGGCTTTTTTAGCATGGCTAGAAGTAACCAACGCTTACTGCGTTCCCAAAAGCCACCTAGGCAAAGCCATAACCTATTGCCTTAATCAATGGCAGCCACTTACCGCCTTTTTACTCGATGGACGTTTATATATAGACAATAATAGCTCAGAACGTTCAATCAAACCCTATGTAATTGCTAGAAAGAACTTCCTTTTCTGCATTACACCTAAAGGTGCTAGTGCAAGCGCTATTACCTTTAGTATTATTGAAACAGCCAAAGAAAATGGTCTTAAGCCCTTTGAGTATTTAGAGTATTTATTCACTCATCTACCAAGTACTACGTCCCAGGAATTAGACCAATACATGCCTTGGTCCAAAACCCTTCCAGATAACTGTCGCTCAAATCCATAGAAATACCATATCCCGGCCCACACTCTAATTAAAGGTGTGGGCTATTTTACGCTTACTTTTAAAGTTATTAATTTTAGGCAAGGTACTTCTAGTTCATAACAATGTGTTTTTATGCTATGTTCCCTATCTGAGATCTTCCACTTTCCCCAAACAACACTTCTTGTATTTCTTCCCACTGCCACAAGGGCAAGAATCATTTCTACCAATCTTCTCACTAGTGCCACCTTGAATGACACGAAGTTTAGGTCTATCCCCAATACCAAAAGACCTATCTTGAGGAAGTGGCATGAGCTTAGACTTCTCAAATTTCTCAAAGAGCTCATTAGGTGTATAACCGTTATTCTCCCATAGTCTTACATTATTAGAAAGTTCCATAACCATCTGCAATACTTCATTAACTTGATTTTCATCTTTAAAATTAACACCTGTGCTATTGAAATGATCAAATACCACTCCAACGTCTGGGCCGAAAATACATTCCCACCGAATCTCCACACAAAGCATCTCCGCTTTTTCATGCTCCGTAGGGAAGAAGTTATTCTTTATATATTTATATAAATTCTGGTACTGCTTTGGTTTTTCATAGTAGTTCATATCTGAATATTTAAGAAGCTCATTTCGCTTGGGGATGTAGTATGGCTTGCTACCCTTTTTGATCATCATCAATTCAAACTCATCAAACTCCATAATTGTTTCATGAACAAAGTTTTCAAAATAAACATAGATGTAGTATTCGCTAAGATCCCGCTCTAAGTAAACTTCAATATCATCTAAACCAATCCGATCAGCATTATGCTGATTATAAATATCAACCACTTTCTCTAATGGCACAATTCCGTACAGGTTGGTGGTTGCTCGTATATAATCTAAAATTAGGTTATTGCTCATAGATGTGGCTCCTTTTCACGCTATCTACTTATGTATGGGTATTCCCAGTTCCTCTAGCATGGCTGGTCTATTCTTGTACTGCTGCTGCCAAGTGGCAAGTAATTTATCGACAATGTGCTTTCCACCAGGATAGCGATTTATTCGTTTTAACTCATGATTAATACGTTTATAATATTTTCTTCCTCCAGCATGCTTGGCCATTGAAATTATACGGGCTTTAAACAGGTCCCGTAGCTCTGTGGTGAAGCTAGAAAAAAGAATATCCTCGTAGGTATCTAGACTTAGATAGCTTGGGTCTTCTTTTATCTCAGCCAAAAGTTGTTCAAGCATATTTTCCTCAGCATAATAGGGCTTCATATTTCGCCGGGTTTCAACTAGCTCTGCTAAAATAGCATCTCTTTCCTTATCCCAGTCTTTAGGAGAAAATAAGCCCCGATAATCTTTGTAGACCTGTAGATCTCTAGGGTTTTGCAATAAACGTCTTTTGCTTTCAGCTACGACCGCCTCTTGGTTTCCGATTAGCTTGTATATTTCAATTAACTTTTTGCTATAGTCGTCTACAATACCACGGTAATCTGAGTATAGTTTTTTTCCTGAGATTAGTAAACCGATGGCTCGTTCATATTCATTATTAGTGAGATGCCAGTCAACAGCAATATTTCTTACCTCACTTAAGTGCAGATTCTCACTGATAATAGCGGTTGCTCCCTTATAATCTTTAAGTTCTAGTAGAATATTAATCTTGTTCCGTAGCCACTTGGCCAGATTATACTTTCTACCCCAACTTTCACTGGATTCTTTTTCAATGTCTGCAAGAATAACATCAATAACTTGAATTTTTTGCTGTAGTTTCTCTGTTTCAGGATAGTTTTCCATAAAGATTCCTACAAGCTCTTCTTCGAGAAAGTCTAAAATCTGTCCATATATATTTTGACTTAGCCATTGAAAAATCTGAGTATAAAGGGGTTCTGAACTTCCTTCAATGATTACCCTGAGTATTTTTGCCAGCTCCCCCATAATGGAACTTGTTGTGCCCCAGCTATCATCAATACTTAACTCACTGATTCTGCTTACTAGGTGCTCGACCATTATAAAACCTAGTTCGTATTCACCATCATCTACTAAGCCAGAAATTGGTTCAATTATCTCCCCTATTTCTACCTCAAAGTCCATTACCCGTTCATAGTCGATAAAGTTGTTTCTTCCTAAGTGAAACTCAAACACTGAGTCAATATGTCTTAAGTATGAGGTGTAATCCTGTTCTCCCACAAGCTTATTTTGGAACTTTGTTTTGAATTTGAAGTGCAAATCACTATTTATGCTTATCTCTTCTCTTAAAAAGCTGATTAGCTCTTCGGAAGTTAGCGATTCTAATAGCTCCATCGTAACATCGTGATCTGACTTAACGCAATGCTTATCGTCATCCTGTCTGAGAGCATAGAAAACTGCTGCTAAATGCTTACAGTTATCTCCCCCGCTAAAATAGGGGCAATCACAGCTCATGCTGGTGACCTCCCCACCCTCGATCTCTATTTCAACCTGGTAAAGCTCTGAACCATGTACTATTGCAGTTACTCTACTCTCCCCAATTTCCAGCTCACTAACGAGGTCCTGCAAATGGTAAGAATAACCCCGCTCTAGAATTATTTCCCGAAATAAGTTTTCAAACACTATAGCCATCTGCTTCATTTCCTTTGCTAAACGTAATTGTACCCAAGTCAAAATCAATACCCCTAATTACCGAACCGACCTGCACATTAACTAGCAAAAAACACATAAGTAATCATGTCTTTTACTATAGTATCAGATACTGAACCACTTCCTAAAGTATAACCACTGCTAAATGGAATACTCTTCTTCAATCCGACTCAGGGTTTCAAGCACCCGGTTAATTTCAACTTTAACCCTAGCAACTTCATTTAAACTATCATTTACTTTGCTCTGGGTCATCCAATCAGAGATAACATTATCAAAGACTATATCCAAAAAACGGTCAAAATCACTTATTTTAATACTGGAATCAATTGATAAATTAATGTCACCTAGCTCCTTTTGGAGCCTTACCAACTCTTTGTGTACCATTTTTAGCAGGGACTCTGCCTTATCAATTTTACCGTGCTTGATTACACTTGATAAAAATCCACCGCCAAGTAAATCAAAAATACCCCAGTTCTTTGCACTTTTAAGTTGCTTTTCCACGTCATTAAGTAAGTCTAAAACCTGATTGGCAACTGCTTTAGCTTCCAGAACTTCTTTTTTATCAACCATAGAGAGCACCCCACAAAATATTACTAACACCGCCCGTTCACCTCAACACTATGTCCTATCAGAATATATTTAGTTTTTGCCCAATCTTTCCCTTCCTAAAGTCATTTCCAATGCTTGTACTTCCTGATAAGCACGTATATGTCTGCTACATAGCCATTTTCACTGCATAATTTAATGCTTCTTAATGTAAAAACCACTGATTGAAGTATTTCTTGGACAGAAACAATGTTGGTTCTGGTCAAAACAAAATCTCTACCAAACATTAAGAAACTTAGATTGTCAATAAACTTCTGTAAATATTCTACCTCATTAACAAGTTTTTGAATGGATGGATCTCTCGAAACAGCATTATCATTTTTCTTAAAGACATCGTCACCAATAAGGTTCTCCCCCCCACCAGTCATTCACCTTAACAATATTGGTAAACTATTCTTTGATTGGCACTCACCAACACTACCCATGATCCTCTTTTATTTGCAAAAATGAACTTCCTTTTCCTTAAGCCTGCGATACATTTCTAAGTTTTTATTTAAATTTAATTTAGATACAAATTCATCTTCCGTAATGTGCCCACTTACGTATAACTCGTAAAGCAAAATCCAAGAAGAAGCTTTGCGACTTATTGCAGTTATTTTATCAACATTAAAAAAATCATTTCGCAAAAGCATTATATGTGCTAATTCATTATTACTATTAATAAGTTCCTTGATAAGTGAACTTATTGCTGATTTATTACCTGTTTTTATTAATAAATGTAATAACCATAAGACTTCCAAGTCATTTTCAAATTCAATGTGCTTTTCTAACATAGATTTTACAATATCCACATCTTGCTTTGTTAAAGTTATTATTTCATCTTGCGTAATAAGTAGTGAACATGCTTTTATCAGCGAGCGTTCATCATTCCCAATAATAGTTATTAAAAAGGATTTATATAGATCTGGATCTTCAGGTATTATGGGTTTATGCTCTAACGATTTTAACAAAAACCTTATAGCTCCCTTTGTCCCATCATGTTCCAGTGAATAAAACCTATTAAACATCTCAATAAGTTTTTCAACATCCATTTTTCCTCTTGTATATGTATAAAAGATTTTTTCCAGATTTTCTACTACATAATAGGGAAACTCAAGAACTTCCGTTTTTTCATTATTAAGGGCAAAACCATACCGTTTAAGAATTCTCGTAAACTTGTTAATTACCTCATTTATGTTATCTTCAAAAATATATACTTCGTAATCATCAACATAACGCGAAAATTTAAAACCTACTTCCTTTAGTTCCAAATCGATACGGGTTAAAATTCCTTCCGCAATAACTCTGGAGATTAATGGACCTGAAAGTAAACCATTAGTTCGGTTTAAGTTCATTTGGCGGATAACCTCATCAAGACCACGATACTTTCTATAGATTGCATAGCTCTCACCTTCTAATAGCTTGTCCGAACTATTTAGAGACGCACGGTAAGCCCTTTCTGTCTCCTCAAGTCCTAACATAATTGCTGGTACCATATGCATATAAAAACTGGAAAAGCAATTCGAAACATCGAGTTTCAAAACCTTTTTAGCACCAGTAGCTTTTTTGATCTTCTTTGCAATATTTTCTATATAATCTGAGGATATCGTGTTGTCCTCATGTCCCGATATTATTAAGTCATAGGATTGCTCATGACGCATGACACGATCATTCGCACCTACAATGGGTGAGAATGACACGTCATTATTATCCGTAAACTCGATTATCTCTTTAATAATGTCATGTTGCCTAATATAATTTCTAGCTACCACATATGAGCCAACTTCGGGAAGAAAAATACTGCGCCGAGCATTATTCCCGCTATAACGACTCATAGTAAAACGATATGGTTTTATTAGATCACACTTTTTTGGGGGTCCATGCATAAACACTTTATCATCCAGCCCAAAGCATGGAGGTAAGTATTCTGAAAAAAAGCCTTGTTCAGCAATTTCTTTTTCGATTTCACAATAGTCTCGCTTCATAATGATCATCCCTAATTTCATTTCGCTTCCCTGAAGCAGTAATTAGATCTTTGGCTGTTCCTTTTTCTTTAAAGTAGGTAATAGACTTTTTCAATCCTTCGTTTTCAGTTATCTTTCCATAAGGTCTCTATATCGTCATATGTCTAAACTTCAGCCATATCATGGATGATAACGATTAGGGTTGTTTTTCCTGTTTAATGGCACTCAACAGAAACTACCTAATTCATTCCTAATCTACAGCATCCCTACCCATTCTTGGTTTATCAAAGCAGGATTATAGGAAATTAGTTAGTCAATACAAGAATAAAATGTTTTTAAGAATATTACTTATCAATAGAATCGATAAAGTGATGAAAAACAAACTCTAACAATTCCATATCTGGCTCCGCAGGATCCCAGTTTGTGCTAAACTTTTCAAACGATGCCAACAAAAGTCCTAAATGTACCCACTTACCATCACAAATTGCAGTTATAATTCCTGCCAAGCGATTTACCATAAACTTATTTAAAGTTTTCATATCTTCCTGTGTCAATTTACCAGCAGCGTGCATATCCTCAACAGGGCCACTTCTAAATACATATTGTGTTAATGCCTTGGCAATCCCGTCAATATTTTCACGTTTTAGTAGTTCTTTTTTAGCTTCAGAGTTTAAATGGTTATATAGTTCACATCTTTGCTCAAGTATATCTCCATACATTTTGTTTCTGAGAGATACACCGAATCTATTGCGTTTATAGCGCACTTGATGTATAGTGACACCATAAAGTTCTGCAATTTGTCTGTCAGATAAATTCTGTTCATAAGTTAATTCCATAAGCTTTTCTTTTGTGATCTGTTCCCATAATTCAGCTTTCATCTCTTCAGTCATGTTGTATCACCAGCTTTCGATAAGATGAACATGTAATCTTGAAACTAAAGAAACAATAACCTTTTTTATTCAAATTTACTTTCTTGAATCGATAGTTCTTGTCCTTCTTCCACCATTGCTGCATTGGCTTCTAAGAACAATAACTTATCAGGATCGAAGATTAACCGCTCACCATCACAATCCAAAAATGATAATCGCTCGCTGACAACATTAGCGTCAAGTGTGAAAAAGATATCAGCTATTTCAACAGGATCATCAATATCAAAATAAACTGGCTCCCTATCCACAAAAGTCAATACGATATACTCGCCATCATTAGTTTCTTCTAGTACAGCATAAATCCCTGAATCCCAAAGTAAATGAGCAAATACAACTTGTCCAAGATTAATAGCAATATATTTACCATCAGTTGTATTACATACAAAAAAATCTGCATCATTTTGGCTATAAATGCTCTCAAACCGCTCCCACTCATATTTACTTACTATTAATTCGGTCGGTTTATCCTTTGAATAAAACCAAAGCTTTAAATAATATCTGGTAGTTATTGACATAAATACACCTCCAAGTTATTCTCAATTGACTCATTTCCAGTGTTAAACCACACTTTTTAAAAAATCTTCATCTATTTCTCAAAAGACAACATGCACATAAAAATAGCAAAAAATTTTAATTTGAATGTGGTGTCCCAACCAATCTCAGCTACAATTAAGACCTTGTTCCACAGCTCTAGGAAATATATCTGGAATAACACAGCCCCAAAACAGCTTCAATGAAATCCATCAAGTACATGTTGCGAGTTAGGGATATACTCAACTACAGCCTTAATCTAGGTCGCTCCATCACCTGAGATGAATATATATTCCGCTTCCTCAAGATCATAGTTGTCATCAAGATATTGCCAGATGGTCATCTAGATTGTTTCTGTTTTTGTCCCAGGGGTAAAGGTGAAGTACTTCTTCCCTCTTAATCTTTACCGTTCTATGCCTATGCGAGTGCGGCCTTCGTGGACGAAAACTAGCCTTTGCTCGAATGACCTAACGCCCTTTTCTTGATGTGCAACACGATCTTCATCAGCTTCGATATACAGGATACGAACCTTCTTTTTAACCTTTGGAACCTCTTTAATTTCTATCTTTTCAGGCTGGAGTTTGCGGACAATATTAAGCACTGTCTGGCCTGATACTTCGGTTCCCTGTGCTGTTTTTGCACACTCATGCCAGCCTTACGGTATGATTTATCCATAGCCTCTTCTAAGACATCAGCTTCCAGCAAAGTGTCTAAGCTCTGGTGCGGTGTATAACAAACTAGTTTATCTGCCAAATAAGCATATCTACCAGTTTTCTTATTTTGGAAGTAGGTACGCTCATATTTGACCTCACCAAAGGGAGACAAGATATTCTTAGGGTCGTTACGCCTTTCAATAACCCACCCTTTTCTTAAAGAATGATCCTGTACTAGCTTGCTGTCGATCAGCTCCATAACTCGCTTTTGAATGGTGCGGCAAATGCTGTTTGTTCCTTCCCTTAACGATTTTTGAAATTCTGTCATACCATTTCCATTAAATATCTCCAAAACAGATTCTTCCACAACTTTTTGAAAGGAAATCATCAGACTTTCATCGAATATTGATTGCATAGAAGTTCTCACCTCAAAGTACTTTGTACTCGTCCGGCAGGGACGGTGAGATCTTCTTCTATTTCCACAGAATGAATTCCTGTCCTACAGTAAGTTTACACTAACATCCCTAAAAGCATAATTCGTCATCTATCCAAAGTAAGTTACGACAATGGATTTGAGCACCAGTTATCTGGAAGGGCCTTGGACCAAAGCATATATTGTTTTAATTCATTGGACGTAGCACTTTGTATATGAGTAAATAAATACTCTAAATACTCAAGACCATTTTCTTTAGCTATTTCAATAATGCTAAAGGTAATAGCACTTGCACTTGCACCTTTAGTGTAATACAAAAAGGAAGTCCCCTCCAGCAATTATATAAGATTTGATTCAACGCTCTGAGCTATTATTGTCTGTATGGAGACATCCATCAAGTAAAAAGTATTAAGTAACTGCCATTGGTTAAAGCAATAAATTATAGCTTCGCTTATATGGCTTTTAGGAAGACAGCGGGTGTTAGTTATTTCTAGCCATACCAAAAAAGCCACCAAACGGATTTGCTTTCCACCACTAGCTTTTACTGCTCGTCAAAGTAGGATCGTGTACTTCACAGTCAACTTGGGTAACTTCTTGATAAAGTCATCATGTTAAAATTTAAACTCTATTTTTATTCTATTTTTACTACTGTCAATATCAAGCTTAACTTTTTCCTCTTCGGATAAATCACTTATTTTAATCGGTTTAGAATACTGATTAATTCGTTTTGAAACACCCTTAGGGTAATCAATTCTAACCCCCTTAGTATCACAATACAAAGACTCTTTAGCA
>JAAZMN010000200.1 GCA_012798795.1 Bacillota bacterium
ATTGTTTTCAATTTCCATGAGAAAGGCAGTATTGAGAGAGTAATCCGTGGCGATTATATTGGCACATACATAGGAGGGAAAAATAATGATAAATGAGATTATCAAAGATGGTGAAGCTAGGATGAAAACAGTAATAGCTTCCACAAAGAGTACATATTCCGGAATTCGCACAGGCAGAGCCAATCCAAGCATATTGGATCGAATAACTGTAAATTATTACGGGACCTCTACTCCGCTTAATCATTTAGCAAATGTTTCTGCTCCCGAACCCAGAATGCTGTTAATTCAACCATGGGATAAGACTATTATAAAAGATATTGAAAAGGCAATTTTAGCATCGGATTTAGGATTAAACCCAAATAATGACGGCAATGTCATTCGAATTTCTATTCCTCAATTAACTGAAGAACGCCGTAAACAGCTAGTGCGGATTGTGAAGAAAGAAGCTGAAGAACATAAAATCGTAATTCGTAATATTAGACGTGACCTTAATGATACAGTTAAGAAACTGGAAAAGGATGGTAAAATAACAGAAGATGAGAGTCATCGTTATCTGGACGATGTTCAAACTTTAACGGATAAATTCATCGCAGAAATAGATAACTTAGCTGCAGCTAAAGAAGAGGAGATTCTAGAGGTGTGAGTAAAATAGATTGGACACTGATCATTGGATACCCATTGGCTGAAGCTGTAGAATATATAAAGGAAGAAAATCAGAAATACAGGATCGTTATGACTGCACCTCCTAAAAAAAGAGCAAATGATTCCGAAAGCGACAATGAAGAGATTAGAATTATTGGAATACGCCCAACTTCTGATTGCTTGGAACTCATTTGTGCAGCCGATGATTGGTCAGTTAGTTAAAAATAGAGAAAACAATCTCAGTATTAGGAGGTATAAATGATAGTTCCCAAGCATGTAGCTATAATTATGGACGGAAATGGGCGATGGGCTAACAAAAGAAAGCTGCCTCGTAGTTTTGGCCATCGAGAAGGTGTGAATGCTTTAAAAAGAATTGTGAAATACTGCGGTAACGAAGGGTTAGAGATTCTGACAGTTTACGCCTTTAGTACCGAAAATTGGCAGCGCCCAGCCAAGGAAGTTCATTATTTACTAAAGTTGATGGAAGAAACCTTTTCAATAGAGATTAATGAACTAATTCAACAAGGAGTTTGTATAAAAATACTTGGAGATTTATCAACACTATCTGCCGCACATCGACGTATTTGGGAAGCGGCAGAAGCCAAAACACAAGATAATAACCGACTTTATTTGAATGTGGCTTTTAATTATGGCGGTCGAAATGAAATCACTAATGCTGCTCGCAAAATTGCACAAAAGGTTAAATCCGGAGGTTTATCTGTTGAACAAATCACAGAAGAAGAATTTGCTAAGTATCTGTATACCGGTGATATAGCCGATCCGGATTTAATCATTCGTACCGGTGGTGAGTACAGAATGAGCAACTTCCTTTTGTGGCAATCGGCATATTCTGAATGGTATTTTACTGATGTGTTGTGGCCGGATTTTGACGTTAGTGAATTTAAGAAAGCTCTTTCATGTTATTCCAAACGTCATCGACGTTATGGACGTATTTAAGCAGATTAAACCGGCAGGTGAGGTTCTTGATTAAAAGACTTATTACAGCATTTATTACCATTCCGATTTTTTTAGCAATGATCTATTATGAAGGATTATTTCTGCAAGTAGGATTAGCGATTATGGTCGTAATTGGATTATATGAATTCAGTAGATTTTATCAAAACCAAGTTTATTGGGATTATCTATTATTAGCCGGACTATCACTGCTTGCCCTTGCATATACTGGATTATACGACTCTTTTCTTGTTTTATGGTTTGCGATTCAATTAATCTATTATTTAATTCGGGCAACCTTTACCGATTACAAACCACTAGAACAAATATGGCAAATGGCTGCAGTTTTTTATGTGGCCGGATTATTTAGTTTTATATGGCTGCTCCGCACTGATTTTGGCTTTAAATGGGTAATATTTGGTGTTTTTATCACTTGGATCACTGATAGTACAGCTTATTTTACCGGTCTTAAATATGGAAAAACCCAATTAGCACCCAAAATAAGCCCAAAAAAAACAATAGAAGGCTCAATAGGCGGTCTTATTGGTGCAACTGCGGTGGGTTTAGTCTTTGCAGTAATTTACTCCTATTCTATAATAGCAGTTGTCTTACTATCTGTAGCCTTGTCCGTCATCGGCCAAATGGGAGATTTGGTTGAATCTGCAATAAAACGTGAAAGAGGCGTTAAGGATTCGGGAAGGATCTTGCCGGGCCATGGCGGAATACTTGACCGCTTTGATTCAATGCTATTTGTGCTGCCGTCATTATATTTTTTATTAAGAATATTTATAGTTTAAATTAGAATTATAATAGAAATGGCCCTCATTATAGGAGGGAGTTATGAAGCAAAATACATGGTTAATTATGCTTGTGTTTTTGCTGATTGTGATTCTATTTGTAAAATATGTTTTTGTTTATTTTGCACCATTTTTAATTGGAATACTGATAGCTACCATTATTCATCCGATGATTGACTTTTTGGAAGTTAACGGGTGTCCCAGGGCATATTCCTCATTTGTTTTTGTAGTTATTGCCTTTGGAAGTATGCTGCTGCTTATCGGATTCGCTGTTGTTGGTTTATGGAATGAGACAGAGCAGCTGATTACCGTTATCCAACAGTTATATGCAAGTACAGATCAATGGCTGGAGCGGATACTGCTGTTTTTTCACGGTTTATCTACTCCTATATTAGAAATAATTCCAGTAATTCATCATTCTTTGAGTCAGATAATCATCGGGTTGTTAATTGAATTTCTTGAACTAATTAAACATGTACCCAGTGCAATGGTGTTTTGCTTTTTAGCAGCTTTTACTACTTTCTTTGTCAGTCGGGACAAACTGCTAATTATGAATTTTTTAGGCACTATTATGCCAAAATCATGGCATCGCAAACTCTTTGGTTTTAAACGAGAAATGATTCACGGCCTAATGGCTTATTTAAAGGCTCAAGTAATTTTAATGTTTATATCAACTTGCTTGACAGTAACAGGATTTTTGCTTTTGAAACAACCTTATGCATGGGTGTTGGGACTTATTGTTGGGATTTTTGAATTACTGCCTATGATTGGCCCGAGTGGAGTATTTATTCCGGTAATTGTGTACAATTTATTTACGGACCATTTTATTCGCTCAATGGGAATTGGTATAATCTGGTTGACTACCTTGTTAATCAGACAAGCATGGGAACCGCAGATAGTTGGAAATCAACTAGGACTGCACCCCCTTACTATTTTAGTAGCTATGTATTTAGGCGTTAGTTTATTAGGTGCCAGTGGATTTTTGCTCGGCCCACTTTTAATGATTATTTGTAAAGCTTTTTATATAGTGATTGAAAATTAGTGTTGGACAGTTTAGACGGGAAGGAATATAATAATGTTTAATGTTGCAATACTAGGTTCGACAGGATCAATTGGTACTCAAACTCTGCAGGTTCTCGAAAATTTACCCGGATATAGAGTATATGGACTAAGTACCAATAAAAATGTTAACCTTTTATCTGAGCAGATACAGCGATTTTGCCCTAAAATGGTTGTAATAGGCGATGAAGATAAAGCGGATCGGTTTAAAAATTCATTTAATGTGTTTACAGCAAGCGGAAATGACGGATTATGTGAGCTGGCAGCTGACACCAATGTCGATATTGTCGTAAATGCACTTGTTGGTTTTGCTGGCTTAAGGCCAACTTTGGCAGCATTGGAGGCCGGAAAAAAGGTGGCTTTAGCCAACAAAGAAGTTTTGGTTTCAGCTGGTCATCTTGTTATGAAACATAGATCACAAATAATTCCCATAGATTCTGAACACAGTGCCATTTGGCAGATATTAGCAGGGAAAAGAAGAGAGGATCTGGCATCTATTATATTAACAGCGTCAGGTGGACCTTTCTTTCAAGAACCACAAAACTTACAAAAAGTTACAGTTAAAGAAGCGCTCCAACATCCTAATTGGAGTATGGGGGGAAAAATAACTATTGATTCGGCAACTCTTATGAATAAAGGACTGGAAGTAATAGAGGCACACTGGTTGTTTGATCTAAAGTACGATCAGATTGAGGTAATAATTCACCCTCAGAGCATTATTCATTCTATGGTCAAATTTAAAGACGGTTCCGTGTTAGCTCACATGGCACCGGCTGATATGCGTTTGCCTATTCAATACGCCTTAACATATCCAGATATGCAGCATGATACTACTCTGCCATTAGATTTACTTTCACTTAAACCTTTAACGTTTGCACAGCATGATCCTGTGCGTTTTCCATGTCTTAATCTCGCTTATCATGCCGGTAAAATAGGAGGCTCAATGCCTACAGTACTCAATGCTGCCAATGAAGTCGCGGTGGATTTATTTCTAGAAGAAAAGATAGGCTTTACCGATATTCCCCAGATTATTACCTCTGTGGTAAATAAACATCAGCCTATTAATCAGCCAACTCTAAATCAGCTTTTTAATGTTGATGAACAAGCAAGAAAAACTGCAGTATATGAAGCTAGCCAATTGATAGAAAGGAATGATTAATTTTGCCAACTATAGTTGCGTTTGTACTTGTTTTTGGAACAATTGTGTTTTTCCATGAATTAGGTCACTTTCTAGTGGCAAAACTTTCAGGTATTGTGGTTTATGAATTTTCTCTCGGATTTGGTCCCCGACTTTTACAAACCAGATACGGCGAAACGAATTACTCATTAAGACTGCTGCCGCTGGGTGGGTTTGTCAAACTTGCAGGTATGGATGAGGCAGATAATTCTCTAGATACTGTTGCGGAAGATTCGCCAGGCAGTTTTAATAATAAATCATTATTTGTAAGAATGATGACAATTGCAGCCGGACCTCTGATGAATTTTATTTTAGCAGCTGTTATTTTAGCATTATATGCTATGTTTGTCTTTATTCCACCTACAATTGTTTCTGTTATTCCAGATCTACCTGCCGATGAAAGTGGACTCCAAGTCGGCGACCAGATAATTGAGGTTAACGGTGAACCTGTTTCAAGCCTTGAACAGATTACTGATACAATTAAAATATCAGGCGGTAAGGAAATCCGATTTATTATTAAGCGTGAGGATAATGTTTCTGAAGTTAGTCTTGTTCCGAAAATTGAGGACAATAATGGTGTAATCGGTGTCATACTAAATGCAAAACCGAAAATACCCTTTCCCTTTGCATTAAAGGATGGCCTGGTTCAAACTTGGATATTCACGCGAGAAACTGTTTTAGCACTGCTGGGAATGTTTCGTGGACAAGTTGAAGCAGAAATTGCCGGACCCATTGGCATATATCAAATGGTAGGTAGTTTTGCTGCTCAAGGAATTTCCAGTCTCCTGATACTTGCTGCAGTTTTAAACGTAAATCTAGGTTTACTTAACTTATTACCAATTCCCGTATTAGATGGCGGTTGGCTGCTGATATTTCTTATCGAAGCTCTGCGGGGTAAACCGCTTAAAGAAGAACATCGAGGATTGGCCCAATTTCTAGGTTTAGCACTATTGTTAATGTTAATGGTTTATGCAACTTACAGTGATTTAGTAAATCTATTTTCATAAAGGATGTAAACTGGTATGCGGAGAAATACAAGGCGTGTTATGGCGGGAGATTTGCCTATCGGCGGTAATGCCCCTATTTCTGTTCAAAGCATGACTAATACAGACACCCGCGATATACCGACTACAATCAGACAAATAAAACAATTATCTGAAGCAGGCTGTGAACTGATTCGCTTGGCAGTAGTGGATCAAGAAGCTGCTTTGGCACTTGGTAAGATTAAAGCTCAAACAAAAATTCCTATAGTAGCCGATATCCATTTTGATCATCGCTTGGCTTTAGCTGCAGTTGAACAGGGAGTAGATAAACTGCGCATAAATCCGGGAAATATAGGTTCACACGCCAAAGTAAAAGAGGTTGTAGCAGCAGCCAGAGATCATGGTATTCCTATTAGAATTGGAGTTAATTCGGGTTCTCTGGCTAAATGGACAGTGGATAAATATGGCAATACTGCTAAAGCCATGGTCGAGAGTGCTTTGGAACACGTGGCAATTTTAGAAGCACTTAATTTTAATGATATTATAATATCGCTAAAGGCAACAAGTGTTGAACTTACTCTTGAATCATATAAAATGATCGCTGACATAGTAGATTATCCTCTGCACCTTGGTATAACTGAAGCTGGAACTCCTTTCTTTGGTGCGATTAAGTCAGCAGTAGGCTTAGGGGCCATTTTGTCTTTAGGAATTGGTGATACCATAAGAGTGTCCTTAACCAGCGATCCGGTGGAAGAAGTCCGAGTCGGATGGGCAATTCTGAAATCTCTAGGTTTGCGCCAAAGAGGGCCTGTGTTTATTTCCTGTCCTACTTGCGGCAGGACGCAAATTCCACTGGAGAAAATAGCCATAGAAGTTGAACAAAAACTGAGTAATCTTACTAAACCCCTGACAGTAGCCATAATGGGATGTGTAGTAAATGGACCTGGAGAGGCTAAAGAAGCAGATATAGGAATTGCCGGCGGCGATGGAGTAGGTCTAGTTTTTAGCAAAGGAAAGATTATCCGCAGAGTTAAAGAAGACGAACTGGTCGATGCCTTAGTAACTGAAGCATTGAAATTAGAAAAAGAAGATGATTAATAGGAGGTTATCATAGTGCGCATGACTGAAAGCTACATTCCAACATTGAGAGAAGTCCCTGCGGAGGCTGAATTAATAAGTCATCAATACATGCTGCGTGCTGGACTAATACGTAAATCTGCAGCAGGGATATATACTTATTTACCACTGGGATTACGAGTGTTACACAAAATTATGAATATTATCAGAGAAGAAATGAATAAAGCAGGCGGACAGGAAATTCTGCTACCCATTATGCAGCCTGCTGAATTATGGCATGAAACTGGAAGATGGGATGATTACGGTGAAGAAATGTTTAAGTTAGCCGACCGTAATCAGCGCCAGTTTTGTTTAGGCCCGACCCATGAGGAAATTGTTACAGCTTTAGTAAGAATTGATGTGCGTTCCTATAAACAGCTACCAATAAGACTATATCAAATTCAAAATAAATATCGTGATGAAATTCGACCGCGATTCGGGGTGATTCGAGGCCGCGAGTTCATTATGAAAGATCTTTATTCTTTTGATCGAGACGAAGCTGGACTTGAGAAAAGCTATCAATTAATGTACGATGCATACAGCAGAATTTTTTCGCGATGCGGTTTACAGACCTGCCCTGTAGAGGCTGATTCTGGGGCTATCGGAGGAGATACTACCCATGAATTTATGGTTTTAGGAGACGCCGGAGAAGCACTAATAGTTTATTGTCAAGACTGTGATTATGCTGCCAATGTTGAACAGGCAGAGTGTTTGTATCAGAAACCGGAAAAAGCAGCTTTACACCCACTTAAAGAGATACCAACACCAAATGTCTCTACTATTGAGGAATTGACTGCATATTTGGATATAAGTCCTTCTCGGTTTATTAAAACTATGATTTTTTTAGCAGATAATAAACCCATAGCAGTACTAATTGGTGGAAACCATAAAATCAATGAAATTAAACTGCAAAAAGCTGTTAATTGTACAAAATTGGAATTGGCAGACCCGGCAACGATTGAAACTGTTACAAATGCACCCGTAGGGTATGCCGGTCCGGTTGGCCTGCAGATACCGATTATTGTCGATTACAGTGCTGCCGGTATTGTTAACGGCATTAGCGGAGCAAATAAAGAAGATACTCATTTAGCGAATATTAATTTTGAACGCGATTATATACCGACAAAAGTAGTTGATATTAGGGAAGCTCAAGCTGGTGATCCCTGTGTCCGGTGCGGTGGTACCCTACAAACTGCTCGCGGAACCGAAGTCGGTCAAGTCTTTAAATTAGGTACAAAATATTCAATACCCCTTGAAGCAAAATTTCTTGATGAAAATGGTAAAGAAAAGCCTTTAATAATGGGTTGTTACGGAATTGGTGTCAGCAGGACAATGGCAGCTATTATTGAACAGCACCATGATGAAGACGGAATTTGCTGGCCTGTTAGTGTTGCTCCATATCAAACAGTTATTGTTCCTGTGAACTATGAAGATGAAAAGCAGCGCCAAACAGCAGACCATTTGTATAAATTGCTAACTGAATCAGGTATAGAAACGGTTCTTGATGATCGTAAGGAACGTGCCGGTGTTAAATTTAAAGATGCCGACTTAATTGGTTATCCAATTAGAATAACTATTGGTCCAAGACAATTAAAAGAAGGTAATGTGGAGATTACCGTAAGAGAATCTAAAGAACAAATAGTGGTTCCTGTTGCTGAAGTTCATAACCAGTTGTTAACACTATTAAGTTGAATAGGAGAATGATTATGAAGGTTGCTGCAATTGTACCCGCATATAATGAGGAGGCAACAATAAGTAACGTTTTACGCACCTTAATACGCTCACCACTTGTCAACGAAGTCATTGTGGTCAGTGATGGCTCAAAGGACCGCACTGCAGAAATATCCCGAAGATGTGGTGCAAAAGTTGTGGAACTAGAAGAAAATGTAGGTAAGGGTGGTGCGATGAAAATCGGTACCCTGCATACTAATGCGGATGTGTACTTGTTTATTGATGCCGACTTAGTAGGATTAAAAAATCAGCATATCAGTGAATTATTAGAACCTGTGCTGCTGGGAACTGCAGAAATGACCGTAGGAGTATTCGAGCAGGGCCGCCTGGCCACAGATTTAGCTCAAAAAATTGCTCCATTTTTATCAGGACAGCGGGCAATTACTAAAGAGTTGTTTAATAATATACCGGATCTAGAAAACAGTAGATTCGGTGTGGAAATGGCGCTGTCCCGGTATGCAGATAAGCATCACACTTCTGTCACCAGAGTACCATTATTTGATCTCTACCAAATTATGAAAGAAGAGAAGCGAGGATTTTTTAGAGGATTTATAATGCGGATAAAAATGTATTGGGAAATATTACGTACTGTTCGGCTGTAACTTATTACGAAGGGTGAATGTATTGAACTCAATTTTTGTGATAAAACCGAAAGACAATACCTGTCTTACTAAATTGTCCTCAAACCCATTGCTTAAATCTATAACAGTAAAACATATTGAAGTCGACCCAATAAATCGATGTTGGAGGATTTTATGTCTAGGAAAAGCAGCAGGTGAGAAAGGACATTGGCAGAAGCTGGCTGCCGAACTGACCAGCAAGATTCCTGAAATTGATCGAGTAGAGTTTGCCTGGGAAGATACGGAAAAAGAAATTGATGACGATATCAAATATATGGAATCATTAGTTAAAAATGCAAAAGACCTTCCAGTAATTGCTCAAAGAACATCAGCAAAACCGAAAAAAACAGCTGGTAAACGTTTTAGAAAATCAAAACCCAACCATAATATCAAAGACAAACCCGTATTAATCGAATCAATTACTGAAGAAGCGAACAATGTTACAATTCAAGGCGAAGTTGTTGCTTTTGAGAAGAGAACAACCCGTACTGGCAAGTTATTAATAACTTTTGATGTTTATGATCAAACAGATACCATAACCTGTAAACTTTTTCGCAGTAATGAAAGTGAAGTTCCTAATATTAATGTAGGTGATTGGTTAAAAGTCAAAGGAAATATTCAATATCAGTTTTATGACCGAGAATTATCTTTGATGGTTCAGCAAATTGGTACTGCAACTCCAATACAGCCTGTTAAAGATCAAGCTTCTGAAAAACGTGTAGAGTTGCATCTCCACACTAAAATGAGTGGCTTAGACGGCATCATTGATGTGGAACAAGCTGTAAAACAAGCTGCTTTTTGGGGACATCCAGCCATAGCAATTACGGATCACGGTGTAGTGCAGGCTTTTCCAGCCGCGTATTATGCCGCTGAAAAATATCAAATAAAAGTTATTTATGGAATGGAAGGTTATCTAATTGACAGAGAAACTGACCGCCCATATCATATTATTATTTTGGCCAAAAACCAAGAAGGATTGAAAAATCTTTACAAATTAGTTTCCTTTTCTCACTTAGATCACTTTTACCGTCATCCGCGTATTCCTAGGGATATTCTAAATACTTACCGCGAAGGTCTAATTTTAGGTAGTGCTTGTGAACAAGGTGAGTTATATCAAGCTGTCTTAAGAAACGATCAGCGGATATATGAAATTGCAAAATTTTATGACTATCTTGAAATCCAACCTATCGGAAACAATCAGTTTTTAATAGACGCTAATCAAGTAAAATCAACTGTTGAGCTAGAAAAAATAAACATGAAAATTGTTAAACTCGGAGAAGAACTGAATTTACCAGTAGTAGCTACCGGTGATGTGCATTTTTTACGCCCAGAAGATTCATTATATCGGACTATTTTACTTCACGGCCAAGGTTATAAAGATGCAGAGCGGCAAGCACCGCTTTATTTCCGTACTACAAATGAAATGCTGGAAGAATTTTGTTATTTAGGTAAGGAATTAGCCCGAAAGGTAGTAATTACCGCACCTAATGAAATTGCTGCTCAAATAGAGTGTTTAGTTCCAATACCACAAGGTTTACATGCTCCAAAGATACATATGGCAGAAGAAAAACTGCAGCAGCTCTGCTATGAAACTGCATATGAATTATACGGCAAACCACTGCCTAAACTAGTGGAAGAACGACTTGAAATCGAATTTAAAGCAATTATCGGAAACGGATACGCCGCTTTATACTGGACGGCACATCAATTAGTGGAAAAATCAATGCAGGACGGTTATCTTGTTGGTTCCCGGGGTTCCGTCGGCTCTTCATTAGCTGCTTACTTAAGCGGAATTACTGAAGTAAATCCTTTAAGTCCGCATTATATTTGCCC
>JAAZMN010000201.1 GCA_012798795.1 Bacillota bacterium
CATCAGGACCACCGCTATCCAAAGTGTTTACTTATTCAGCTTCTAAAGCAGGTATTAATAGTATAACTCAGTACTTAGCTCGTGAGTTAGCACCATATAATATTAGAGTAAATGCTATTATACCGGGTTTTTTCCCAGCTGAGCAGAACCGCAAGATTCTTACGGACCAGAGAATTGCTGATATTATGAGTCATACTCCAGTCAAACGTTTTGGGGAGCCTAAAGAACTAAAAGGCGTGACTATTTGGTTAGCTTCAGAAAAAGCATCAAGTTATGTAACAGGATCGCTGGTTCGAGTTGACGGTGGTTTTGGAGCAATGACTATCTAACTTTTGGTAAGGTAACTAATAGCTTTTAATAATGAGTGTTGGGAGGTTAGAAGTGATATGAGAAATGCTAGATTAGTATTAGTGTTGTTGTTTGTGTTAGTGTCTATCTTTAATATGCCCAATGCTGTGTTTGCCGAAAATACAATAAATATAAAAGTAGTTCTAAGTGAAAACAACGGAGAAAATCCTATTGTTTATTACTTTAAATTGGGCAGTGACACTAACTATACCTTATTAGAACTGATGCAGCGTAAGTTCATAATAGAACACGATAATGGATTTATCACATCTATTCAAGATAGAGCTGCTTCAAATAAAGATAAGACCGCGTGGATGTATACAATTAACGGAGAAATGGCTATGGTGGGAGCGGCTGAGTATCAAATCAAAAACGGTGATGAGTTTCACTGGGATTTACGCAAATGGTAAAAAGGAGTTATGTGAGAGAGATTGCCATAGTGGCACTGCTGTCTGCAGCGAGTACTGCCGGTAGGTTGGCCCTGGCGGCAATGCCCGGTGTTCAGCCTACTACAGTTATTGTAATTATAACGACTATGTCATTAGGACTGAAGCAGGGCATATTTGTAGTGATTATCTCCACATTATTATCCAATGTTTACCTCGGTCATGGACCATGGACATTGTTTCAAATCCTGGCCTGGACCGTGGTGGCTGTTATCAGTCATTTTTACGGCCGCAGCCAATTTAGAGAGAATTTGTTTATTTCTTCATTATTTGCTGGTTTAACAGGAATTATCTATGGTATGGTAGTATCAATATACGGTTTACAGTTTCATAGTAATATTATTGCTTATTATTTAATGGGTTTACCCCACGATATTTCACATGCAATCGGTAATTTTGTGATATATCTTGTACTCGGAGGGCGCTTACATCAGCTTTTGAATGAATTTGCTCAAAAGTATTTTTGCCGGAATTAGTTATGGAAGGGAGGCGAGGGGTATAGATGCTTTAGAGATTACTTTAGTCGGCATTCTAGCAGTGTTTTTAATTTTATTGGTTCTATCGGAAGTAATTAGAATAATGGGTTTGGTTCTAAGTAAATCAACTCAGCAATCTCAGATGTCAACTACCGGCATGGCTTTTTCGGATCTCGATTATTTCAAAAAAAGAGAACAGCGGGATCTTGCTGTTGTTGCTGCAGTTATGAAGGAAATTGGTTGTGAAGGTACATTAAACATTAAACGGCTCAAATAAGACTGGAGGTTTGATTATGACTAAATATCGAGTAAGAATTGAAGACAGAGTGTATGAAGTTGAAGTCGAAAAGATAGATGCAGATCAGGTTAAGCATCATGAGCAAGATGAGCAGGATTCAATTAAACAAGCTGATGTTCTTCAAAATATAAGTGACGGTACTCAAGTAAAGGCACCTTTAGCCGGCACAATTATTTCAGTAATAACCAAGAAGGGTCAAAAGGTTCATAAGGGCGATGTTCTATTAACATTAGAAGCATTGAAACTTGAAAATGAAATAACTGCTCCGGTGTCCGGAACAGTGGTTGAAATTGTATCAGAAGGTGAATCTGTTGAAATGGATCAAATTATTGCCATTATAAACTAGGAGGTCGTAGAATGCTGGATGCTTTATGGGGGAGTACCGGACTGAGCTTATTATCTTGGCGTGAGCTGGTTATGTTTGGAATAGCTTTTGTTCTACTGTACTTAGGTATTTATAAGAAGTATGAACCCTTATTGTTAATTCCAATAGCGTTTGGTATGTTTTTAGCAAACTTTCCGGCTACAGGTATTATGGAGGAAGGCGGACTGTTAAATATTTTATATTCCGGAATTAGACTCGGGATTTATCCTCCCTTAATTTTCTTAGGTGTAGGAGCTATGACGGATTTTGGTCCTTTAATTGCCAATCCGCGCAGCTTATTATTAGGTGCAGCTTCACAAATAGGGATATTTTTAACATTTCTGATTGCTTCATTTGTAAAGTTACCCGGATTGAGTTTTTCACTTAAGGAATCTGCATCAATATCAATAATCGCAGGAGCCGATGGGCCAACGGCTATTTTTCTTACTTCCATGCTGGCTCCACATATGTTGGCACCCATTGCTATTGCCGCATATTCTTATATGGCTTTAGTGCCGATTATTCAGCCAAAGATAATGTATCTGCTTACTACGCCTGCGGAGCGCAAGATAAAAATGGATCAATTAAGAAAAGTCAGTCGGTTGGAAAGAATTGTCTTTCCAATTATAGTGATTATTTTTAGCGGATTATTAGTTCCCAGTTCGCTGCCGCTATTGGGAATGCTGATGTTCGGTAATCTATTACGCGAATGTGGTGTGACTAAACGTCTTTCCAATACTGCTGAGAATGAACTGATGAATATCGTAACAATTTTTGTAGGGCTGACAGTAGGAGCAACAGCGAATGGCGAGTCTTTCTTAAGTATATCAACAATCTCGATTATGATTTTGGGAGCTGTTTCATTCGCCATTGCAACGGCAGGCGGTGTTTTATTTGGAAAGCTAATGTGTATTTGGACAAAAGGAAAGATTAATCCGTTAATAGGTGCTGCAGGTGTTTCTGCTGTTCCTATGAGTGCAAGGGTTGTGCATCAAGTAGGGCAGAAAGAAGACCCAACCAATTTCTTGTTGATGCATGCAATGGGACCGAATGTTGCTGGAGTAATTGGGTCAGCAATTGCAGCCGGAATTTTCTTATCATTATTAGGGTAGATTAGGGGGTATATTGTGAAACGTAAAGTGGGCATAACCGAAACACTTTTTCGGGATGCACATCAATCATTACTTGCAACCAGATTAAAGCTAGAAGACATGTTAGAAGTTGTTGAATTGCTCGATCAAGTAGGTTTTTATTCTTTTGAAGTATGGGGTGGCGCAACATTTGACAGCTGTTTGCGCTATTTAAATGAGGATCCTTGGGAACGGCTGCGCATTTTAAGAAAACATTTACCAAAAACGAAACTACAGATGTTATTGCGTGGTCAAAATTTAGTAGGTTATCGTCAATATCCGGATGATGTTGTAGATGCATTTGTAGAGAAAAGTGTGGAAAACGGTATTGATATTATTCGAATTTTTGATGCTCTTAATGATATACGTAATCTAGAACGATCAATTATTGCCACAAAAAAAGCTGGAGCATTAGCTCAGGCAGCAATCGTATATACAGTAAGTCCTGTACACGATATTCAAGGCTATATTAAACTGGCACAAGAATTAGAACAAATAGGTGTTGATTCTATCTGTATTAAGGATATGGCAGGAATTTTAGCCCCTGGGATAGCAAGAGAGCTTGTTACCGGGCTAAAGGAGAAAGTTAATCTTCCGATTCAACTCCATTCTCATTATACCAGCGGCTTGGCATCAATGACTTATTGGGAAAGCATTCAAGCTGGAGCTGATTATGTGGATACTGCATTGTCACCTCTTGCATTAGGAACTTCTCAGCCGCCGACGGAGTCAATTATTGCAGCCTTAACGGATACTGATTTTGACACAGGCCTTGACTTAACTCTATTGGCGGAAGTTAATAGAAAGCTAAATCAGGTGTTAAGCAATAATTATAAGCGTCCGCCGATTACTGTTAACACAGAAGTCTTGATCAGCCAGATCCCGGGAGGCATGTTATCAAATTTAAAAGCACAGCTGGAACAGCAAAAATTAGGTCATAAATATAATGATATTTTGGCAGAGGTTCCAAAGGTTCGTAAAGATATGGGTTATCCTCCACTGGTGACACCTATGAGTCAGATTGTCGGTACGCAATCCGTGTTAAATGTTGTTACCGGAGAACGTTACAAAGTCAAGACAAAAGAAATTAGAGATTATGTTAAAGGACTATATGGACGGTCGCCTGTGCCAATCGATCCTAAGATTCAAAAGCTTTTGATTGAAGACGAAGAACCATTAACTGTACGGCCTGCTGATTTACTTGAACCTGGTTTAGATAAAGCCAAAAAAGAGATTAAAGACTTTATTTCACAGGATGAAGATGTTCTAAGTTATATACTGTTTCCAGAGGTTGCTAAGAAATTTTTTGAAAAACGAAAGCAGTCAAGAAAATAAAAAAAGGGCTTAAAAGCCCTTTTTTATTTTCACGTTCATTGAGATACGGGCTAATACAAGAAAAGGCTATTGGCGAACCGCCCATAGCCCTATTAGTACCCGATTTATTGATTTTTAATATAAATCAAAACTCATCTAGCTGGTCTTGAATAACTGCTAGAACCAAATCAATACAGTTTTTAACATCTCGTACATCTACCATTTCTGAAACAGTATGAACATAACGGCAGGGGATAGAGATAGTTCCTGACGGAACTCCTTCTTTTGTCAAGTGAATGGCTCCAGCATCTGTGCCTCCTGCTGGTAAAACTTCTAGCTGATAATCTATTTTCTTTTCCTCAGCCAATCGAATGAGAAGCTCTTTCACTTTAGGATGGGCGATTAACGATGAGTCCTTGACTTTAATAGCAGCACCATTGCCCAAACTAACATCCATGCGCGGTGCTTCTGGTGTATCTCCCGTCATAGTTACATCTAAGGCAATTCCTAAATCCGGCTCAATTCCATATGCAGCTGTACGGGCACCACGCAAACCAACTTCTTCTTGTGTGCTGAAAACGAAATAAAGATCATGATTTGTTTTGTTCAGTTTGCGGATAGCTTCGATTAAAACAACACAGCCAATTCGATCGTCCATACTTTTAGCAACAACACGATTGCCCAGATCTGTAAATTCGCGGTGAAATACAGCAAAGTCTCCTATGGATACTTGTTCTTTTGCTTGTTCTCTAGATTCAGCTCCAATGTCAATAAACATTTTATCAATAGCAAAATCTTTTAATGTTCCTTTTTCTCTGCCAATTACTCCAATTACACCATTAGCAAAGCGAACTCGATTTCCTAAGAGGGTAAGAGTATTTAAACCTCCAACCCTGTCAAATCTGAGAAAACCATTTTTATCAATATGTGTAATTACCACACCTATTTCATCAGTGTGAGCTGAGAACATAACTGTTTTTCCATTGCCTTTTTTGTGAGCAATCAAATTACCTAAGGTATCAACATAAAAGTCATCCACATAGTCTTTAATTAGATCAATAATCTTATCGGTAACATCTGTTTCGAAACCGGAGGGGCCGTAGCTTTCAACAAGCTCTCGAATAAGATTTTTCATTATTTGAACTCTCCTTTTTCTATAGTATTAAAGAAGGCTTTAACTAGTTTAAAGGTATTATCGTAATCAGACTTACTCATTACTGAAACCGGAGAATGAATGTAGCGGCAGGGAACTGCAATAACTGCAACTCGTATTCCAGTTCGGCTTGATTGAATTCTACCGGCATCAGTTCCTCCTGCAGTATTTCTGCGATACTGTACAGGAATGTCGTTTTGTTCAGCAATTTGCATAAGTTTTGCAACTAGACGAGGATCGGGTATCACCGAACTATCCATAAAGGTCAAACTCGGTCCCTTTCCTAGAGTGGTTGCATGTTTATGTTCAGCAATTTCAGGTACATCTGAGGCCGTTGTGCCTTCAAGTACCAGTGCAATGTCAGGGCAAACTTGATGTGCAGCTGCACCTGCGCCTCGCAATCCGACTTCCTCCTGAACTGTGAAAACTCCATAGAGAGGAAATTTATACTCCTCTTTTAATAAATCAATTATTAAAGCACATCCAACCCGATCATCTAAGGCCTTTGCTTTATATTTATCAGCACCAATTTTGCGAAAATCAGTAGTGAAATATGCCAATTCGCCTATACTGACCAATTTTTCGGCTTCTTCTCTTTTTGCTGCTCCGATATCAATAAAAAGTTCATCAATGCCAATGGGTTTTTTTCGTTCATTCGGTTTTTGTAAATGAATTGGTTTGGAACCGATTACACCAGGAGTACGCCTTTTGCCGATAACAACAGACTTGGCTACTAAGACTCGTGGGTCAATTCCTCCAATAGGTCTAAATTTAAGCAGGCCGGATGATTCAATACTCACGATCATTAGTGCAACTTCATCCATGTGAGCGGCTAACATAACTTTAGGCCCGTTACTCTTGCCATTTCTAACTGTAATCAAATTACCGAGAGCATCAGTGGTTATGCTGTCGGCAAATGGAGTAACTTCTTTGCGAATCAGATCGCGCACTTCACCTTCTTGACTAGGTCCGCCGCAGGCTTCAGTTAATTTTTTTAAAAGCATGGCAATCCCTCCACGAATTCCCAATCTAGTTCAGCAATGAACTGAGTAAGCAGACGAGCAGTTTTACGTACATCTTCATAATCTAAGGTTTCAACCGGGGTATGCATATAACGCAGTGGCAAAGACAAAAGCATCGTTGGAATTCCATCTTGAGTAATTTGTATTGCATAAGCATCTGTACCTCCGGGACGCACAGCTGGTTCCAAAGTATAACTTATGTTCCAATTCTCAGCAGTTTGAACAAATCGTTGATGCAATTTGGGATGAACATGGGGCCCTATTGCAATACCGGGACCATTGGCCAGCTTAATAGTTTGATAATCTGGTACTCCCGGCATATCTCCATGACCCACATCAAGTGCTATGCCAATGTCAGGTACAATGCTAAATGTACTTGTTGTCGCCCCTCTGACTCCTACTTCTTCTTGGACAGTGGCTACAGCATAAACATCAGCGATATGATTAATATCTGCTAATGCCTTCAGACATTCTAATAAAACAGCAACACATGCCCGATCATCCATAGCTTTTCCTGCTAAACAAGAACCATTAAGTTTGATTACTGAACGGTTAATAGTTACTAAATCACCGACGGATACCAGGTTTTCCGCTTGCTCTGCACTATCGCAGCCGATATCAATAAATAGTTGATCCATTTCAACGGATTTTTCACGTTCATCAGGTGCTTGAACATGTGGTGGTTTGGCACCGATTATACCTAAAAGATCTTTTTTTCCGTGTACTGTCACTTCTTGTGCAAGCATAACTCTTTGGTCAATTCCGCCTATAGTGCTGAAGTGTAAAAAACCATTTTCATTAATTTTTGTGATTATCAATCCGATTTCGTCCATGTGGGCTGCTAACATCACTTTAGGGCTTTGTTTATCAGATGTTTTTGTTGCCTTTTTAAACATGATTAAATTACCTAATTTATCTTTACGAATTTCATCGGCCCAAGGACAGTTTAATTCTATGTAATCTGCCACCTTGTGTTCATACCCTGAGACACCGGATTTTTCTGATAAGGTTATCAATGTGTCTTTGATATCCAAGATTAGTTCACTCCTTTTCAGTTTTTCGAGTCGATTTTCCAAGCCGGTATGGTGATAACTTCTATTTATTATAACACATATTACTTCAGAAAAGTTAATGATAGCGTAAGTTTATGATAAAAATTTACTTGTACATTAATCAAAAATCTGGCATACTTCAAAGTAGCGTCCAAAGTAATTTTGGGTAGGTGAGATTGAAGGTGAAAGAAACAAAAAAAATTATTGAAGAATTAAAGCAGAGAAGAAACAGGCCTCGGATTGGACTGGCTCTATCCGGGGGAGGTGCTTTTGGTATCGCTCATGTGGGCGTACTGAAATTATTGGAGGAAATCGGGCTGCCTATTGATATAATAGTGGGTACCTCTGCAGGAGCCTTAGTAGGTGGTTTTTGGGCTAGCGGAATTTCCAGCAAAAAGATGTATCGTATTGGCAAACAGACAGAATGGTGGTTTTTAGCAAAACCGATAGTATTTAAAAGTGGACTTATGAGTTCATCGGGAATTGAAAAATGGGTAAATAGAATAATCTATAATAAAAAATTTTCGGATTTAGAATTAGATTTTGCTGCTGTTGCTACAGATTTTAGTACTGGAGAATTGGTGGTACTTAACAAAGGGAGTCTCGCAAAAGCTATGCGCATTAGCTGTACTGTTCCGGGGATTTATCAACCGGTGAAGTATTATGGTAGATTATTAGTAGATGGGGGTTTGGTGCAAAATTTACCTGCTGAAGTTTGCAGAAATTTGGGGGCAGACTTACTTATCGGAGTGGATTTGCATTCGGACCTAATTGAAAATGAAGTGCCAAAAACTGTAGTATTATCGTTAATTCACGCTGCTACAATTCTGCAGAGACAGCATGAAATAGCTCAACTTAAATATGTAGATGTACTAATTCAGCCAAAAGTCGGCAGACTAAGTCAAATAAGTTTTAAGGCAGTTGATGAATTTGTAGAATTGGGTTACATAGCTGCCAGTAAAGCACTTCAAGATTTAAACGAAGCACTGCTATTAATAGAAAAAGCTGATAGTTAAAGGATGTTGTGCAGTTGTTATTGAATATTGTTTTAACAATAGTTTATTTAACTTAGTAAAATATTTTGCTTAATAGTATTATGATAGTATTATGGTGTGCCTTCCACGCTGTTTGATATCATAACAATAAGTACATTGCATGGCAAATGTCGGATGATTTGGCTTTTAATTTTACTATTAAGTAAAAAAGTTGTTTTTACAGGAAGGGAATTTAAGATAAATGGTTAATTATATATTGCATAGATGTTTTATGTTTTTGTAATTGTTAAGAGTCAGTGTCACAGGATGTAGGTATATCAGCAGATGATTTAGGCTGATATGGTAAGCGGCATTATGAATAGGTTTTCAAAAGAAGGATTGTTTGCTTTAATGTTTAATTATTACTTAGATATCTAAATAAGGATAGCAATGTTTACCGGGGTAAGAAAGGAGATTATCTCAAAAATGTGGGAAAACAGGAACAAAAAGACTGCAATTCTTACTGCTGTTCTTCTTGTTTTAGTATTATTATCCGGCATTATGGTGATGCAACAGCATGTGTTGGCTGAAACAGATAATACTTTAACAAGTGAAGAAGGAACTGAAGTAGAAATTTATCCGGAACTGGAAGCATCAGAAGAAGCAGCAGAAGAAGCAGAAGAAGCAGAAGTTGATCCGTCTCAAACTGAATTTGATGAGGTCGATTCGGATGCAGTAGAAATAGTTGAGGAATCGGCTACTGAAAAATTAACAGTTTATGAGCGCGAGATTACTTATCCGGAATATCTTGCACAGTATCCGGATTTTGTTAGGCCTAATAAAGAGATTTATATTGCTGCCGATAGTTATAACCATGCTACTACCGAGGCTGTAGTTCTTCAAGATTATGCAGGGATGCCCGGTAATTCCATTCAAACAGGTGAGAGTGGATGTATTGGATGGGAAATTGAAGTTGAAGATGCAGGTTTTTATAATTTGGAAATTACTTATTATCCTGTAACAGGCAGAAGTTCTCCTATTAAAAGAGCTGTTTTGATTAATGGTAAAAGACCTTTCGCTGAGGCCGGCTATTTAACCTTACATCGTGTGTGGGGGGACGGAGGTCCCGTAGAAATTGACATTTATGGAAATCATTTACGACCGAAGCAGGTGGAAAAGCCTTTATGGCAATCTGTCGCAGTGTGGGATCCCCTTGGATATGAACAAGAACCGTTTTTGTTTTATTTCGAAAAAGGCACGAATGTTCTAGAGCTGCAGTCTGTTTCGGAAGGAATGATTATTAATTCAATAAGACTGTTCCAAGCAAAAGACATATTAGATTACAAACATGTAAGTCAGGAATATCAAAGACAGGAATATAAACCTGCTGAAGATGTGTTTATTACATTGGAAGGTGAAGCGGCTGTTTACCGCTCTTCGCCGACTATAATGCCGGAACATGACATGGGAGATCCAACGGTTCAACCTTATCA
>JAAZMN010000202.1 GCA_012798795.1 Bacillota bacterium
CATTGATTGTAGATGAAACATTGTAGAGAGAGGAGATAGAACAATGAGAATATCTGTCCTGGGTGCGGGACGATGGGGATCTTTTCTCTGTTGGTATTTCCATCGCATTGGTATGCAGGTTTTGTTGTGGGGCAGAAAGGGTTCAAAGACACTAGAAGAATTGCAAACTACTGGAAAAAACGAGTATCTTAAATTACCTGAAAATATCATTATTACAAATGAATTAGATAGAGCAGTTGATTTTGGTGAAATTATTGTGATTGCTATAAGTTCCCAACAATTACGGGATTTGGCGAGTAAATTAAACCAATACTCCATGGATAAGCGGATCGTCGTTTTGTGTATGAAAGGTATTGAAGAAAATTCGGGTAAAAGATTAACTCAGATTATTAATGAAGAGATAACCCAGCCCTGTTCTACAGCTATTTGGGTAGGCCCGGGACATGTACAGGACTATATAAGCGGTATTCCCAACTGTATGGTAATAGGATCAGATGATATTAATGTTACTAAGATGCTGGTAAAGGAATTTGGCAGTGATTTAATTCGTTTCTACTACGGTCAGGATTTAATTGGCAATGAGATTGGAGCAGCGGCAAAAAATGTTATTGGAATCGCTGCAGGCATGTTAGATGGGTTAAATTACAGCAGCCTTAAAGGAGCCTTAATGGCTCGCGGTGCCCGAGAAATTTCAAGATTGGTAAGGGCCATGGGAGGTAATGAATTAACAGTATATGGTCTCAGCCATTTAGGCGATTATTCAGCAACATTGTACTCACCTTTTAGTAATAATCGTGCTTATGGAGAGGCTTGGGTGCGCGGTGAACCGTTTATTAAACTTGCTGAAGGAGTTTCTACTGCTAAAGCCATGGTTTTTTTGGCCAAACGTTATGAATTAGAGCTACCCATTTGTGAGAGTGTATATGAAATTATAAATTTGCAAAAAGATGCTAAAGAAGTCTTATTAAATCTATTTTTTCGGCCGATCAAGTTTGAGTTTTAAGTTTTTTGATTTATTGTATGTCATACCGGCCGTATAAAACAGTCAGTTCGGATAATCTATTTACGATTTGTTCCTTTAGTGAGGTTTCACAATAGCGCCACCGCCAATTTCCCGCAGTAGTTCCAGGTATGTTCATACGGGCGGTACTGTCAAGTGAAAGAATATCTTGTAGGGGAATAACAGCCAGATATGCAGGAGAGGCCAGTGCCAGACGAATGAAATCCCATGCAATGTCTCTGCCGTCGGTGCCTATATATTGCCGAGTGTATTTTTTAATTTTGGAATTGGCATTTTGATACCACCCAACAGTAGTATCGTTGTCATGTGTACCGGTGTAGACTACACTATCTTTAGTATGTTCGTGGGGCGAATGACTATTGGGTTGAAGGTTTTCGAAAGCAAATTGCAGCACCCTCATGCCAGGCAGATTCCAGGTGTCGCGCAGTTCAATTACTTTGTTATCAATAAAGCCTAGATCTTCAGCAATAAAGGGGAGATAACCCAGTTCGTTTTGAACAATTTTGAAAAATTCTGAACCGGGTCCAGGCTGCCATTGGCCATTAACTGCTGTTTTTTCCCCAAAGGGTATCTGCCAATATGATTCGAAACCGCGAAAATGATCAATTCTAATGATATCAACGAATTTCAACAGCGTCGTAAAGCGCATAATCCACCAGTTATACTCTTCTGCACTGTGAGCCTGCCAATTATAGAGAGGATTACCCCACAGCTGCCCTGTTTCGCTGAAATAATCTGGTGGAACACCAGCTACAGCCAATGGATATTTATTATCGTCTAAGAGAAATAAGTGCGGATTTGCCCAGACATCTGCACTGTTATAAGCTACGAAAATCGGTATATCACCAATAATGGTGATTCCTTTTTTTTGTGCATATGTTTTTAATTCACACCATTGACGGTAAAAAATAAACTGATTAAATTGATGCCGCTGTATCTGAAGTGACAGTTTCTCCAGCCAATAAGCGACTGCCTTGGGACAGCGGTTTGCGATATCATTGGGCCACTGTATCCAAGGAGCATTGGAAAAATGAGCTTTTAATGACATAAATAGGGCATAATCTTGAAGCCAAAACGAGTTTGAGCTGCAGAAAGTTTCATAATCTCGCTGTAGAGCAGCAGAATCAGTTTGCATAAAGCGTTCATGCGACTTAGTTAGTAAATCTTCTTTCCAAATACATTGGTCAGGCTGAGTAGATTGTATGTCCTGCTCTAAAAGTAATCCTTCTTCAATTAGTTGCTTAGGACTGACTAAATAATGATTACCTGCAAATGCCGAGTACGGAGTATAGGGAGAAGCGTAAAAGTCCGTTGGTCCAAGCGGTAATATCTGCCATAGTTTTTGTTTACTATTATGAAGGAAATCGATAAATCTATAAGCCGAACTGCCCATGTCACCAATGCCAAACTGATTTGGCAGGGATGTAATGTGCAGTAGAATGCCGCTTTTACGAGTATTGGTCATTTTAAACCTCTTTCAATATCTTTTTTTAAGAGTATTATACCCGTTAAATCTTTGACCAACCCCAGATCAGAATGGTTTTATCATAACATGTTTAAGGTGTTGATACATTTAAAAATGGTGGTAAAACTCTGTTAAGTGCGCTTTATGCCTTCCATTAGAGTTAATTGCAATTTGCTGTATTTTATGGTAAAATTAGATAAAATATGGTTTTTCGTGGAAATTAGAGCTTGGTTTATTTATACAGGTTTCCGATATATTGAAAATATGGGTTTTAAGAGAGGTGCAGCAAATGAAAGAGTCTAGATTTGATTTGAAGATCAAACGGGCGTTTGCAAACTTATCGCTGGGGAACAAACTCAGACTGGGTTTTATCTTATTATTGATTGTTATTTTAATAAGTGCTGCTTATAATTGGATGGCCTTAAGTAAACTTGAAGTTCTAATAAACGAAGAATTGGACAAAGAAACACAAATAGGCTGTGTGA
>JAAZMN010000203.1 GCA_012798795.1 Bacillota bacterium
GACATGGTGCCAAAACACAGAGAAGAAACCTTCACACCGGTGGAACCTAACAGCTTATATTTCATTGTATCACCTCATTATCATATTACTACAGACATCACTGGATACTTGTACTGATGTTAATATCCGGTTTAGCAAATACTAACCCTTTTCTTTGTTGTTGATCATCTACTAATTTAATAAAAATATCTACTAACTTAGGGTCAAACTGAGCACCCTTTTCTCGCTTTAGTTCTTCAATTGCTTCTTCATAAATCAGAGGTGGTCGATAACACCGCTCACTTATCATAGCATCCCAAGCATCCGCAATAGCCACAATTCGTGCTTCCAAAGGAATCTGCTCTCCCTTTAGACCATAAGGATAACCTTTCCCATCATACCTTTCATGATGATAACAAACAATGTTCTCCAATATTTTCTTATGCTTACTAGGAAGAATAATTTCTTTTAAAAACTCACGCCCCCTCACTGGATGAGTACACATTTCCTGATACTCTTCCTCTGTTAACTCCCCTGTTTTCTTTAAAATGGCATCAGATATTTCTAATTTACCAATATCGTGTAAATAAGAAGCCTCATCTAGAATAGCTAATTTCCAACGAGGGCAATCACAGTTAGAAGCCAATAGCTTTGTGTAGTAAGCAACATTTTCAAGATGCTGCATTAAGGCTTGATCTTTAGCATAGACCGCCCTTAACAAAGCCTTAATTAAGGATAGGCGATAATTAACCTCAAAATGACCGAAGAGAAGATTGGAGCGAACCATGGTAAATAAATAATAAGCAGCTATTATACCAAATACATCAAACCATTGGTAAGCACCATAAAACAAGGCTGCAAGTGTAGAAGAAGGTAAAATAACTTTGATACTCTCAAATATATACTTTATATTGCTGCCAATAGATTTATTGTAAATAACTCGGCTTAGTAAAAATAAAGACAGGTTAGTTAATGAATAAGTTGCTACTGCCAACAGCAAAGACAATACAAAGTTATTGCCACCGCCGCTAGCATGATAAACTAGTGAACTTAGTCCTGCAGCTAATCCTAACGCACCCCGATTATATAAAAAGCCGTGAAATGATTATCTCTGAATTCATCCCGACTGATTAAGCCAATGGCTGCCAAAATGGTAGCCCAACCTGGTCCAAATACTGCTGCAACAGGAAATAATAAAGGATAATTAATGGAAAAACTGGCCTGTTCATCCTTTACCTGGTAATTGACATTCTGCAGCAGGAGAATTAAAAAAATCAATAACCGGACATCAAATTCTACCCCGGTCTGCATAAAACTAAATACTGCAAATATAAAAGCGGCTGCTGCACAAGACACCAAATACATTCTATATAAAAACATCCGCATATTCCTGCCCCCATTGAATAAAGATGCCTACCCGTTAAGCTTGTCTTTATTGACCTACAATTTTAGCTGTATCAGCTAAAGCTGATGCGGCCATTGCTAAAAACATAGCTGCTGACATTAAGAACACTAAAAAATTTTTTTCATTACTACACCTCCCCCAATTTCTTAACTGGGTTCGGTTAGGTTTTTAAATCAGGTTAGGTTCGGGTAGGCAATTCTAAACTCACCATAATCTGCCTATTAATGGCATTCAAAGCAGCTTTTACCACAGCCAAGGGCAAATCCTCTTTAATCTCAGCCACTCCTAATAACTGTTCGCGCTGATCGTCAGGTCGGCAGTAGTTAACTTTAATTAAAATCAGTCGTTCATGATTAAACCCAATCGTAAGAGTTTCCATATATACCAGGGATACTGTCCCTAACTCTGTTTGAGCAAATGCATCGGCAAATGCGTTAAAGATACTTTTACCTTCATCACCAGTTAAAAGCGCAGTACCGGTATAAACTTTATTAAAGCAGTTAAGTTCTACAACGCTTTCCTGAACTGGATAACGCCTTTGATAAGCTGCAACAATGCACACCCGCGGATGAAAATCATGTGTGTGATTATTGTCAGCCTTATATTCAATGACCTTAATTTTGCGATAGTCAAGATCTATGTCATGGTTAATAGCAACCGCACCAAGAATTGAGCGGACAATTGCTTTTATTTTTTGCGTCCGTTCATTTTCATTTACGGCAGAAATTTCTGATTCTACATAAACTTGTTCAATTACACCGTTGTTCTCCATAATCCTGCAATTTGATACAGACTCTACCGACTCAATAGTTTCCTTTATTGATTCGAGCATAAAAATCCCTCCGTTAACTGAAGTTCTACTAATCACTGTTTTTTCCTGCTATTTCCAGCAAAAAATACTTACCTACTTATCTTCTTTCCGAATAAAATGAAATTGACTTGCTGTTACCTACTCCATCAACAACATACAGCTGATGCCACCCGGTTTCTAGTAAAATACTTACCTGATGATTGTCAACTGTTTCGGTAAGATAAGAATCATCAAGATACCAGAATATCCGACTTTCTTTTTCGCCATGAGCTATTTGCAAGGTTATTTTCTGATATTCTCCGTCAATGTCTTTCGGGATAAATATATAACTGCCGTGCTTGGGATAAATAAAACTGATAGAATTCTCTCGTTTAAGAGCCGGGCAGTCAGGATTGTGAGGCGGCAGACTATAGTCAACTCCACTTTTTGCAAAGTACAAACTTATATAAGGCGGATAGATTAACCTTCTAACAGTCCTCATATCATCCCTATCCCAGCATAACGAACAAACCTGCATACTTTCACTGCCGTTAAGAAAAAGGACTTTTTCATAAGGAGAATATTCTAATGGCAGGGCCGCCACAGAGGCTAATGCCATTTTAGTTTCACTTGTTTCTCCCTGTAATCTATAACCGGTATCTTTTGATACTGCAATTTCCTTCAATTCGTTTTCAGGTTTTAGAAACCACTTCTGATAAGAATTTTTACCTAATTGAGCAAACACCTGAAAAAGCAGGGGAGCAGCAGAATCTATTCCGGATAGCCCAGAAACCTCTTCTCCGGAAAAATTGCCAACCCATACAGCTATAACCCATTGAGGAGAGACTCCTACAGCCCAAGCATCGCGATTGCCATAACTTGTCCCAGTTTTCCATGCCACTGGAGAACCTGACTGATATTCTCGCCAATAATAATCTAAACCCGGCCTCTCAACTTCCTTTAAAATATCCAATACTAAATAGGCCGAACCAGGTGTAATCAGCCTTTTTTTTCCAAAAACAGATTGACTGTTTAAATTTACTTGTTCGCTGACTATTAATTGATCTAAAAATTCTCCGTAATTAGCAAGACCATGATATAGTCGACTTAATTCCCACAGACTTATCTCTAAACTGCCGAGAATTATGGACAATCCATAATCATTAGCTTCTCTGTTTAAACTGTTTAACCCAACTGATTGAAAAAAACGATAAAAGTTATTTAAACCATATTGATTCAACAAATAGACAGCAGGAGCATTTAAAGAGCGAATCAAGGCTTTGTCCGCTCGGACAAGCCCTGAAAAAGAACGATCTGCATTATATGGTGTATAACCGCCATAGCTGGCTGGTATATCTGGAATAACACTTTCCGGTATAATCAAACCTTGATCCATAGCTAAAGCATAGAGAAACGGCTTTAATGTAGAACCGGCGGAACGGCTCATTTGGATTCCATCTATTTTTCCAAGGTTACTATTATCTAAATAATCCTGACTGGCAGCATACGCCTTTACATGTCCGGTAGCCGTGTCGGTAACCAAAACAGCACCATTTTTTACTCCCTTATGCCCCAAGGAGTTCACATACTCCTTAACTAAACTCGTCACCTTATCTTGCACGGTTTTATCTATAGTAGTTTTAATTATACTGTCAGGACAATTTCTTGCCAGCTTTTCCGCTAAATGAGGCGCAGACAAAGTAAAAGAATACTGCCCTTGTGGAATTGGTTCTGCTGCTGCCAAAGTATATGCAGTGTGATCAATCAGTCCGGACTCAAATAGATTCTTGAGTAATCCATCCCGTTTTTCCTTAAGCTTATCCTGATTCTGCATGGGATTAATATTGGCGGGATTGTTGGGCAATACAGCTAAAACAGCTGCCTCTGCCCAACTTAAATTTTCCGGTTCTTTACCAAAATAGCGTAAAGACGCTGTCCTATATCCAATGATATTACTTCCATATGGAGCATGCAAAAGATAGAGCTTTAAAATTTCATCTTTAGTGTATTTGAACTCAAAAGCAACTGCCTGCACCATCTCAATCAATTTATTTCTTATAGTCCGGGGCTTTGGCTGCATCAGTCGTGCTACCTGCATAGTAATAGTACTTGCACCACTGATCCGGCTTCTACTTACTATATTTTGATAAACAGCCCGGCCAAGGGCAAAAGGGTCGATGCCCCAGTGTTTCTCAAATCTTTTATCCTCATACTGAATAACAGCAGTGCGTAATCTAAATGGTATATCCCTACCATCATCTGGCAAAATCCACTGTTCTTCTTTATTTAGAAATACTCTTAATATCTGCCCATGCTCATCAAGGACAAGTTTACTATAATCATCAGGAAACAAGGGTTCGGGAATCCCGTCGACTATTAAAAAACAAATAACAAACAGACCAAGAATTACTGAGACAAGCAAACACCAAAACCATTTCTTTTTGCTCATCTAGTCACAACCTCTACATTCACACCCTCGGTTGTCACTTTATAGTCATTATTATACATAGCTTCCAGCAAAGTTGGCGGCAGATAAAACTCGCCTACGGTTACTGCATTGATTTTAACTAAAAAGTCATAACAGCCGGCATAACTGCTCATATCAAAAAACCACATTATCCGATCGTCGCGAATATCAGCATAGTTTTCCAAACCAAATTTATAATCATCACACCAATCGGGTAACTGTCCGCCCAGAAGCCTTAAATTCTCAATTTCCCAACCAGCCGGCAGCACCTGAACCAAAGCTAATTCAGAAATATTCTGTTTTGGTTTTTCTTGATCAACGCGAAAAACTGCATAAAAGCTCTCACCCTGCTTAACTCGAGTAATATCAATTTCATCGCCAGCCTCATTGTAATAGCAAGTCTCTAAAGTCAGCTTGCTTTGTACCGGTTCTATCTTACTTCTTTTAGGTATCCCTTCCCACTCCAGCGTAACATAGAGTGGTACATCAGATTCATTTTTGAAAGTCAGGGTTTCTCCCCGATTGGCTTCAATAGGAATAACATTTACATAATCCTTAAACTGCAGCTTTTCAATATCTTTAGCTACAGTTAACTCACCTGATAAATCATAATCGACCCTACCGACCGTATCTGCATACTTAGTTAAAGCCAACAGCGAATAAGCCGTAGTTTGAGTAGAGTACCATTTATTTGATGACAATTCTGCAGCAATCTCATTATACAAATCAACACCTCTAGTATAATCGCCAAAAAGTGTTAAGATATCTAATAAGATAGCTTGATCCCGCAGTTTAGAGCCAAATGTAATATCAAATTCGTCATACTCTTTAACGCTAAAATCTATGTCTTTAAGAATCTCTCCGCTTATATCCTCAAAACCGATAAGTGCATAGGCTGCAGCCAAATAAGATTTTTCTGCATTGTTCATCTCCGCAATCTCACTTTCCCGCATATAATTCATGGCACTGATGTCGGCTTGATTTGCCAAAGCCAGCAGATATAAACGGTAAGCCCTAGTAAGAATATTACCTTGATTTTCTCTTGCTGCTTGTCTTTGATAATTAATCCACATTTCCAGCATGTCTTGAGGTACATAATACCCTTTATTCTCTGCTTCTAGTAGAAAGTGACCGGCATAGTTAGTACTCCATAAATCAACTTCCGTTTGATTAGGCCAATACGCAAACCCTCCGCTGCTCAGCTCATATTCTCTAAACAAAGCAATTGCGGTATTAATATTATTATCTATTTCCACTAATTTGGCCGAGCTGAACTTGAACACATCAGGTAAGTAAAGTTGTGGAAAAACACCTGAAGTTACTTGTTCAATACAGCCATAAGGATACCTGGTCAGCCACTTTATCCGGTGATTCAAGTTTAGTCCGCGCAGAGTTGAAACAACCAATTGAGAGGCATCAGTACCCTTAATCCCTGCATCCGGAATAGTAAACTCCACTTTCTCACCTAAATCAACTAATTTTTCTTCACTTAAGTAAATATAAGGATTATCCGGCCTAACTGCCAGCTCAACCTGATTTATATTACAATAATCATACACTTTAGAAACAGCTGACACGGTAATATCTGCTCTACCGATATTTTCATCTGCCATTAACTCGAAACTCACTTCTTGTTCGCCTTTATCTGTAAAATCCAAATTTACAGCGACGGGTCCATTAATTTTTACCGGACCGACAACATCAAGAGATACATTTACTTCTCCCAAATTTTCCTCAAGTGCAAAAACAGTTACTGGTATCCTAATTCTATCCGACGGCCCAAGTACCCTAGGCAGAGTAGGCAACACCATTAACGGTGATTTTACCGTAATACTTTTCTCAGCACAGCCAAACTTACCCTGATTGGCACCGACTACCATCACTTTAACGCTACCGATGTAATTAGGTACCTTAAGCGTCACTTCTTTATATCCGGAATCATCGGTTATAAATGGCCCTAAGAAAATACTGACAGATTTAAACCGCTCTACATCTTCATCTCTTTGAACTTGCTGTTCGCGATATTCCGGTTCAGCTCCATCGCCACCAACAGTTAAAAGATTATGGTTATATCCATAGATTAAGCCAATAATATCCGAGAAGTTATCATAGTTTTTTGTTATCAGCCGCTGCTTCTGGAAAAAGTAATCCCACGGATTCGGTGTTTTAAAGTTAGTAATGTTAAGCAGTCCTTCATCAACTAAGGCAACGGTAAACTGTGCAGGCTGATTATCCGCTGTTTGCACAGCTAAAGTAAATTCCTCTTCCGGTCTGATTGTATCCGGTGCATCCAGTGCAAAATCTATTTCAGTACCTTCACTGATTACTTTCAAAGGCACAATACCATACATTCTCAACGGCAGATCATTATCTGTTTGACCATAAGGTTGATAAACAATTACAGATACATAAGCATTGGGTATATATTCTTCTCTAACTTCAATGGGAAACTCCAACTTAGTGCTGGTTAAATCCTCCCAACTTCTGTAGAAAACATTTCCTTCTTTTTCCACCGTAATCAAAGCTCGGCCTCTACAAGGAGTATTTAATGATACAATAGCCGTTTCTCCCGGTAAATACTCATTTTTATCCAGTTTCAAATTAACTATATCAGGAGGACTCTTCTCTGCCGAATCTCCCCACCAAAAAGAACTAAAGAAATAACCGGCAGCATGGCCTCCTTGTGGATCTTTGACTTCTAAAAGAAGCTCGCCGTAATCGTCGAATTTGCATTTTAGATCAGCAAAACCTTCGCTGTTGGTGGTAACGATTCCCTGCTCTAAAACAGCTGTTTCTTTACTGCTTTTAAAATGTCGGCGGAAATTAATCTCACTGCCATATTCCCACCACCAATACATTCTTGAGCGATAAATAGTATATTCTAGCTCTGAATCAGCAATGGGCTGCCCGTCACAGGTCAAATGAGCCATTCTAAACACTGCTTCTTCACCAATGCTTAACGCCGGGTCATCCAGCTGCATAATTCCCACATAACTTGAGTAATGATCCATTGGTATTACTTTTGTATTAGGCACAAAACGTCCACCTGATTCATAAACCCTAGCGTCAATTAATAACCTTAAAGCTGAAGGCACACTAACTGCTTCATGAAAATTTTTGGGCAGATTATAGATTAGATCAATTCTGCCATTTTCATCTAATTTTTCTTCATAGATAGAGCCGGTAATCCGTTTAGCATCTATGCTTTCATTACCGAAAACAAAATTATTATAACCGGCAAACTCTACATCATAAGGCTCGATATAAACAGTTGTTTCACTGTGAAGTCCAGCGGCTGGTTCTCCAAATAAATATTCAGACCCAACTGCAAACTCAATCTGCTGTTCCTCTAAACCAAGTGTTTCTTGTTCAGTCTCAATATCAACGCGGATCCGATAGGGTACTATTTCCTCTATCCGCAGGTAGTGACAGAAAGTTCTATTTCCTATATCTAAATAAGCCGTCCAAGTTCCAGTAGGAGCATTACTCTCTGTTTCAAATTGAAAGCGATAAAATCCGTCTGCAGCCTTTGTATTGGTAATATCATAAACAAACTTGTTTAGCGGATTAACAATCCGCAGCCTGACAGGATGATCTTCAGGGAACGTATTATCTTCATTTCTCACTATAGCACAAAGATTGATCTCATCGCCCGGACGATAGACTCCTCTTTCTGTATAAACAAAAACATTAATCCCATCCTTCTTTTGTATCCCGCCTATATCAAATACAGATTGATTCAGCAGTGATGAGTTCAAACTCATTAAAGCAAAATCATCTCCGGTTCTTACTTCGATGTAACGCCCTTTATCGCTGTTTTTTAACAGTGCTAGTCCATATTCATCGGTATAAGCAGTATCCAGTGTTTTTCCAGCACCGTCTTTTAGCATTACAATGGCATTTTCCAAAGATTTTACGGTTAATAAATCTGTGACAAAAACATAGATATCATCAAGCATCTCTTTGGCAGTAATACCTATATCGCTTACTAAAATATGTTTTACTGCAGTTCCTCTTTGATGCATACTCCAACTTATATCCCAATCATCGTACCCAGAAGGAAAATCAAGAATTTGATTTTCATCAACATCTAATTGAACAATATATAAAGCACTTTCATCATGGACAATCACATTACTGAGATCAAGTTCTGTCTGAATCCATTTATTCGTTTCTGTACCAATTTCAACAATTTGATCCGTAAGAACTTCTCCTAGACGCTGAAAATAATATCGATTATAATCATCTGACGAATAGCTGTAAGGCCGATAGGAGTTTTCCTCAAAGAACTTAATCAAATTTTCTTCGGGAACTCGTTTTACCTGTAATCGCAGCCGGTGCACATTCATTGTGCGGAATGCAATCTTCTGTTCATTAGTACTAGGCAGGAAAATCCCTGAACTAACAAATTCGACTTCCGGATAGCGATCTGATATAGCCACTTCCCATAGATAATCCGCTGCTTCAGTCAAAGCTTGACCAAATACACTTTCAATACCCTTAAATAATTGAATGCTGTACTTCTCTCTATATCTGAACGGTCCAGAAATAACCAGACAATTATGATCCACAGTTGTATTAAAATCTATGGCTGGGCTGATATTTATGTAACCATTATAATCTAAATTCGGATTTAACTCTTCTGAAAAAACTACTCTCAGCTGCGAAAATTCATTGGTTTTTTCTTCCTCTACCCTTAAAACAGTAAGTGGTGACTGAAGAGCAGCCAACACATACTCTTGCTTTGCATCTTGTTTTAAATAAAGCGGGTCTTTTGCCAGAGATAATTCTAAATTCTGGTCCTGCAGAGTATATCTTTTTAACCTTTCGGATTTAACTGTAAAATTCAGCTGATCCTGTGTCGCCACTTCAAAGCTCAGTGGTTTTCCTTCTAGTTTTAATGTGCACGCCTGTTTTAAAATATCTGCATCGACTTTTTCTGTCAGCTGTATATCTGCGATAAAGTAAACATTTTCCGACTCTCCTGGGCTGCATAATTCAAATCTCCCCGCTAGTTTTACCAGCTGCTGCCCAAGTGTTCTAAAATTAAACTCAAATTTATTACCTTCAGTTTCATAAGCATATACTTTAGCTAAATCCAATACCCCATGATAATCTCTTTTTTCATATAGCGGTTTGTCAGGTTCAAACACTAATGTCCTTGTATCCTGCCAATAAGCCTCTCCGTCAATGTGCGGTGTAAAGGTAAATGGATTACTCAACAACCGTTTCTGCAAACCTGCAGTTGTTACTTGTTCATCGCGAAAGCGAATAGCAATATGAGTATCTGCACTAATTACATCTGAAGTTACATGAGTTATATCTGAGCTGGCACTTTCTACTCTAGAAACACCCAGATCATTTCTTGTATAAGATGAAAAGACTGAGAAACACACTATAAGAACAACCAACATACTCACTAAAACTCCGGTTTTAATCATATTTTTTTTGCTCATGTTTCTCTCCCCACCCGTTTATTTAGACAAACAATTTGTCTTAATGTTGTTTTCCACTCCATAAGGCTAAATCCTGCCCAAAGTTTTTAAAAACATTGCTATTTTTATCTATTGTTTTCAAAAATAATAAGCAAACCTCTGCTTGAAGCCATTGAATTTTCAATGGCCTAATGGCCTATAAAATGAATATATTAACTTAACCATTGGGAATAATAAGTCTGATAAAATAAAAGGAGTTGATGCAGTGTTTAATCCGTTTGATGAAAAGCCGATACCTCTTGATGACATGTTCATGGACTGGGAAACCATCTATCCAAAACCTTATTGTAAAAACACAGTAGATCCTTATACCAAAACACGGATTATTCTAATGAATGGAATAGAAGTTGAGTCTGCATTATTCGCTCATCAGTTTCACCGAAATTGCTCCAATAATGATCTGCGCCGTGATATAAGTGTACTGCGCCGCTCTGAGCAACAGCAGCAAAAACTCATTAACTGGTTGTCGCCTATTGACGAAACTATACTAGAAACTACCATAGGTTATGAACACGTTGCCGTAGATCTGACTGCATGGTTAGCCCAAAACGAACCGGATCCATACGTAAAGCAGACCCTAGACTTTGCACTTTTGGAAGATTTTGATCATTTATACCGGTATGCTAATCTCTTAGACCTAGACCAAAATGTCCCGGCACATAATTTAGTTAGAAATTATGTAGAAATTACCCCCGGACGTCCAACCATTGCTGAACACCGTCATCCAGTTGATACCGTCTTTGGTTATGTTGACTTTAAAAAAGCTGATATCCGCAGTAAACTAAATAGTTTGATTATCACTGCAGCCGAACAGCAAACCATGAATTTCTACATGAATGTGGGACCAAATTACTATAATGATCTGGGACGTCAACTTTATCAAGAAATTGCATTAATTGAAGAAGAACACGTAACTCAATATGGTTCTTTACTTGACCCTAACGCCACATGGCTGGAAAACCTCCTGCTTCATCAATATATGGAGTGTTATCTGTACTACTCATTCTACCAAAACGAAATCGACATGAATATCAAACCTATTTGGGAAATGCTTCTTACCCATGAAATTGCACATCTGCATAAATCAGCTGATCTCTTGGCTAAATATGAAAATAAGCAGTGGGAACAATTCATACCCGGACCATTTCCAAAACTGCTGCAGTTTCATGACACTAAAGATTATGTACGTAAAGTTCTCCAAGAACAAGTTGAGTTAACTGGCGATTTGGAAAACGTGAAAAATGTTAATGTACTTTCTGATAACCACAGGTTTTTTCAGTATCAAAATAGAGTTAACCATGATATAAATATGGTACCAAGCCATACGGTAATCAGAGAACATCAGCGAAAACACCGAAAAGACTACCGTTCGGAAAAAGATGTTCATCCTGTTGAAGCACTGGAAGACCGCACCACTGACAACACTACGATTGCCAGAACTAAAGAAAAAGCCCCTCAATTTGTCTAGAGTTTTTCTCGTTAATAAAAGCACCTCTCAAAGCAAAAACTGTTTGAGGTGCTTTTAATTTTGAAAATATACAGCACATTGTTTAGGATTTACGCTTATAATATAATGACACAAGCTGAGGTGAAATTTATGAAAATAAATCCCAAACAATTGAAACGATTTATAGATATTTACGGTGTTGAGCCGGCTTCTGCCGACTCGATTTTTGCATTAATAAAACAAGCGATTAATAATCGTGCTCCTTTTTCTTTAGTGCGAGCAGGTGATATTGTCACTTTGGTTTTAACAGAACAGCACGATCTAATTCGCCCAATTGTATTTGACTTTCTTGGTATTCCCAATCCGCCTCCACCCCAATTAACAGCAGAACTAAAATGTGCTATCAGTGAAACAGATGTATTAGGTCCGACTATTTTCACAGGTCGGACAAAAATAGCAGAACGGCTTAAAGACTATTTGGATAATCATCAAATTAAACCCTCAATCCTTACATGGCCTTTTATCTGCGACAGGCTCTATAAAGCCGGGTATATTCAGCAGTTAATTGACGATTATCAAGTAATATTTGTGGGCAGATCTGCACCAATAGCTGCAGAACATTATAATGTTAGGGCGTACACACTTGGAAGCTGGTTTGAACTGGATGAAGTCGAGAAGCAATTAAGCAAAGATTGCGATTTAGTACTTGTGGGGGCTGGAATTCCAGGGCGTATTTTGTGTAGCCGGTTAAAACGACAAGGAAAAGTCGCACTGGATATCGGGCATATTATGGATGCATTAGCTTATCCAGATGTCTGGGAAAAATCAGATAAAGTATACCGCCGCCGCGCTTTTAAAAATGCATTATTAGAAAACCGCCAACCTGTCCCAATGGTTAAACCTACTAACAATTATCGTTATGAAAATGAACAAGCCCTCGTTGTTTATACCGGTACTGTGAAATCTGGCATAAAAACTGCATTTCAGCTCATGCACAAAGCTAAAATAAGCAAAAAACTTAAAAAAATAACAAAAATGAATATTGTACCCGGCACTTTAAACCTTGAACTAAACTCACCTCTCATAATAAAAAATGGTTTAGAATGGTCTTATGGGTTTCTGTGTCCTGCAAGCTTAAATGGTAAACCTGTATTTGTTAACAAAAGACCATTCTTTAGACCAAATTTTGTTACGGTTCTATCTGATATATACTTAAGAGAAGAACTCAAGCTGGAAAACAATAGTCGAGTCAGCCTAGAGATTCAGAGTATATACGTAGACTAATCTTATTTTGCTTATAACTTTAGTGGCTTAAAAGCTGGAACTGCCTCTCGGCATAGTTTCGGATCTCAGAAGCATTACAATAGCGTTCTCTAGTACCACCGGCTAAAACTATTAAAGTCGGTGCTTGAAACACCTGATACCTGCCGGCCAATTCCGGTTTCTCCTCTGCATCAATCTTAATAAATGGAATTTTGGCTTTCTGCAAAATATTGACTGCAATTTGGCAATTTGGACAGGTTTTTGTTGTAAACAACAAAACCTTTCCATTTTGCATTTCTATTGGAATATTAAAGACTGTCCTTTCTTTGTATTCCTGCACCTTTCCATCATTCCAATTCTGAACTGGACGATAATATCCGGTGATACGACTATAAACTTCTGTTTTTATACCACACTGCGGACACTTAAATTGTTCTCCTGCAAGATAACCATGCTCCTTACAAATGGAATATGTGGGAGATATAGTATAATAAGGTAATTGATAATTCTCAGCTATTGTCCGTACAAGTTTAGCCGCTGACTGCCAATTAGGCAGCTTTTCTCCTAAAAAACCATGAAAAACTGTTCCCGATGTATACAGAGTCTGTATTTCGTCTTGAATATCTAACGCTTCGAAAATGTCATCTGTAAAAGAAACAGGCAGATGTGAACTATTAGTATAGTAAGGTGTGTCACCTTGTGAAGCAGTAATTATATCAGGATATCTTTCTACATCATGTTTGGCTAAGCGATAAGTAGTCGACTCTGCCGGAGTTGCTTCAAGATTGTATAAATCGCCGTACATTTCCTGATAATCTGCAAGGCGACTGCGCATATAAGTTAATACCTCTTTAGTAAACTCTTGAGTTTCTTTATGTGTCATATCTGCCTGCAGCCATTTTGCATTTAATCCCGCCTCATTCATTCCAATCAAGCCAATTGTAGAAAAATGATTGTCAAAAGTTCCCAAATAGCGGTTTGTATAAGGGTATAACCCCTCTTTTAACAACCTGGTTATAATCGTACGTTTGGTTTTCAGTGATCTGGCAGCAATATCCATCGTTTTATCTAAACGTCTAAAAAAGTCGTTTTTATCTTTAGCAAGATAAGCAATTCGCGGCATATTTATAGTAACAACACCCACTGAGCCTGTACTCTCGCCGCTTCCGAAAAACCCTCCCGATTTCTTTCGCAGCTCACGTAAATCCAATCTCAATCGGCAGCACATACTGCGCACATCACTTGGTTCCATATCACTATTAATATAATTAGAAAAATAAGGTGTACCGTATTTGGATACCATTTCAAAAAGCAGACGATTGTTTTCCGTATTTGACCAGTCAAAATCGCGGGTAATGGAATAAGTTGGAATCGGATATTGAAAACCTCTGCCGTTGGCATCTCCCTCAATCATGGTTTCAATAAATGCTTTATTGATCATATCCATTTCCTTCTTACAATCTTTGTACTTAAAATCCATTTCCTTACCACCCACAATTGCTGGTAATTCGGCAAGATCATCGGGCACAGTCCAATCCAAAGTAATGTTAGAAAATGGTGCTTGAGTTCCCCAGCGGCTCGGTGTATTAACTCCAAAAATGAACGATTCTATACATTTTTTAACCTCATCATAGGATAAGTTATCGGTTTTTACAAAAGGCGCAAGATAAGTATCAAAAGAAGAAAATGCTTGAGCACCCGCCCATTCATTCTGCATAATTCCTAAAAAATTAACCATCTGATTGCATAATGTTGCCAGATGTTTGGCTGGTGAGGAAGTAATTTTACCAGATACTCCACCTAACCCTTCCTCAATAAGCTGTTTCAAAGACCAGCCGGCGCAGTATCCTGTAAGCATGGACAAATCATGAATATGAATATCAGCATTACGGTGAGCGTTGGCAATCTCTTCATCATATATCTCAGACAGCCAATAATTGGCAGTAATAGCTCCCGAATTGCTTAAAATCAGACCTCCAACAGAATATGTAACCGTAGAATTCTCCTTAACCCGCCAATCAGTGAGTTTTACGTAACTGTCTACAAGCTCTTTATAATCTAAGATGGTTGATTTCATATTGCGGATTTTTTCCCGCTGTTTGCGATAAAGAATATATGCCTTGGCAACATCGGCATAACCTGCTTGACTCAATACCACTTCAACACTGTCCTGAATATCTTCCACCTGAATAAGATCATCTTTAATTTTTGATTCAAAGTGTGCGGTAACCTTCAATGCTATAAAATCAATTATATTAGGATTATACTGCTTATTTTGAGCTTCAAATGCCTTAGTAATAGCTGTAGTAATTTTTGATAAATCAAAATCACAAATCTGACCATCGCGCTTAACTACTTTATACATTATTCCTTCACTCCTTAATCTTTACTTCGGACCACTCTCTTCCATTATACTTCAGTAAAGAACAACAAGTCAATAAAGAAACACAATATATTGTGTTTCTTTCTAACAAATATCCATATATAGTTACAAACCTCGAAGTTCAACAGTTGGAAAAATAGGTTGAACAACTCGTTTAATGACTCCCATTTCAGTATCGGAATAAGAGTGAAGGCCTGATTGAATAAGATTATCTGAATCCGTAAATTTCTGCAGATAATACCTTTTGGCCCCCTGCAGCCACTTACAAATAGCGATAATATCATCTATTTCATGAAACTCTTTGACAACTGTAGTTCTAAACTCATAATCAACCTTACCTGCAAGCAAAAAATCAATGGTTTCTTGAATCAAACCAATATTAAAATCCTCAATCCCTGCTGTAATATGATATTTTTGTGGAGTGTTCTTAATATCTACAGCAACGTAATCCACTAATCCAGCTTGAACAAGATTTTTTAAAACCGATGGTCTAGTTCCATTTGTATCTAATTTCACTAAAAAGCCTAATGCTTTAATTTCACTAATCCGACTTTCCAAATCTTTTTGTAAGGTTGGCTCTCCCCCACTGATACAAACCCCGTCCAAAAGCTTGATTCGTTTTTGTAAAAACTGCAGGATTTCTCCCCACTCAATTTTCGATTCAGATAAATTGTTACCCAGGACAATACCGGCATTATGACAAAAAGGACAGCGCATATTGCAGCCTCCTGTAAAAATCGTACAGCAGAGTTCTCCGGGATAATCCAGCAAAGACAGCTTCTGTATTCCTTGTACATTCATAGCTAAATTATCACTCCATAATTGATTCGATCAGCGGTTTTGCATAAACATAAAGCTCAGCAGTGGCTCTAATATCGGAAATGCTATATCTTACCAGCCTTTCTAAATCACCTGAACGCCACACCTGGCCCACCTGCGAACCATCCATGTCTTGTTTGGGAGATTCAATTCCAAACTGATGACACCAAAAATCCAAACTGTAGCGATGCTGCCAAGATAGTGCTCCCATAAAGGTTAAAGCTTCCATTAAGTCACAGTTATCATTGAGATTATAACGATAGCCCACTAAGTTTCGAGATGGTTTAATCCCATAAATAGCCGAACGCAGCATTAAAAACGGGCCGTCAAATAATCGGCCGTTAAAGGTAATAATCGGATATTTAGCGTTCCTGCCGCCATAACCTGCCTTTTCAACCAATTTTGCCCAAAACACTTCAAGAATTTTCTGTTCGGAACCATAGACAACCACAGTCTCCTGATCAAAGTGAGTATAGCCGGAAGGATTTGTTTCCTCATCCAATTCATTATTAATTAACACCAATCCTCTATCCTCATTGACAAGCCACATCCCTATGGCTACAATTGTCCCGGCGGCTGGATTTAGCGGCAGCATTTCAATTACTTTTTCCTTTGGATCATCAATTTCATCAGATTGGTCCATGCGCTGTTTTTCTCTATTAATCAAATACTCTTGTACAGGCAAAGCTAAATTGTCGAACCGTTCGGCTGTTTCAATATCAATTACCAGCGGTCCCATATGTCTCACCCCCTATTTTAAATATTCTTCATTTCTTGCCAGGCTCCTTTCTTATACCAGCCAGTATTATTCGAAAATCTTTCTGTACACTAAAAAAAGCTGTCCCGCAATTACGGAACAGCCTCTTTGTTAATATTAATATTCCTTACCAAACTCTGATTTCATCAATGGAACTTCTACTTCCCCATAATAGTTATTCTTCGTATTTCCTGTTACATTAACTCTCAGAAACCAGCATTTACTCCAACATACTATTCTGCCACATAAATAAAGGCATCTGAACCTGCTACTAGTGCTGGTATATTAATAGTGATCTGGGAAATACTGGTTGCAACTTTAAAGCTTTTTTCAATCCTGTCTCCTACA
>JAAZMN010000204.1 GCA_012798795.1 Bacillota bacterium
TTCTTCAGTGCTTCGCTTCCGTCATAGTCTTTACAGATGTTTTTAAGTTCGATAATACATTCTGTCACTTCCATTCCCCCTTATTTTAGAACTATTAATTGGTTAAAAACTAGGAGGGGTTGATACCCACAAGATCTTTGCTCTTGATTTACTTTCATTAGCCAAATAATGAACTGCATTGGGTTTAAAATAGAAACACTCTCCTGCTGAAACTCGATGCTTTTTATTCCCTAAATGCAAATAACAGACTCCTTTGAGCATGTATCCAAACTCTTCTCCGTCATGCGGGTCGCCCTTTTCTGTTCGACCGCCTGACTCAAGAGTTACTACAATAGGTTCCATCATATTTTTTTGCGCATTCGGTACTATCCAGTCAATTTCATGCTTAAGTGCACTGTTTTCCTTAGTAAATATGTCATCCGCCGTAAATACTAGTTTTTCCTGAATCCGATCGTCAAAAAAGTCTTTCAAATTTGTTCCCAGACTCGATAAAATATCTACTAAAGTAGCAATGGACGGTGAAGTAAGGTCCCTTTCCACTTGAGAAATAAAACCCTTGGTTAACTCACAGCGATCTGCTAATTCTTCTTGAGTGAGGCCGTTTTGTATTCTCAATCTTTTTATCTTTTCACCGATCTTCATTTTATGACCCCTCAAAAAAGTTTTTGTTTACTAAACCCTAAGTTTAGGGAAACTAAACCATGGGCATTTTTATTCTATTTATTTTTATATAAATATGCAATAGCTCAATTCGATGATTTACCGAAAATATTCCCCTCACACTTACAAAAACTATGCAATACTCTTTATTGCTCTAAAATGAAGGATTTTAGTAATAATAAGCGAACACTAAAAATAGTGTCCGATACGCCAGGGGGGGGAGGAAATAGTGAGCATTCTGATTGTAGATGATTCCAAATTTATTTTAAAATTTGTTGAACAGCATTTAATATCTGCAGGTTTTAAAGAAATAATCACATTTACCAGCGGGGATGCAGTATTATCTTTTTTAAACGATAATAATAACTATAATCTTGTGGATTTAATACTTATGGATGTATTTATGGAGGGAACCAGTGGGCTTGCAGTATGTGAAATAATTAAGCAGGCGCCTAAATTTAAAGATATTCAAGTTATGATCATGACTTCGGATACAAGTGAAGAAATTTTACAGAAATCATTTGATACTGGAGCCATAGATTATATTGCCAAACCAATACGTAAAACCGAACTACTGGCTAGAGTTAGTTCTACTGTAAAATTGAAAAAAGAAATAGATAAGGTTAAAACCAGAGAACAGGAATTAATTGAAATAAAGAATAAATTAGAGCTGGCTAATTTGGAATTAGCCCGTCTAGTTTCCCTGGACGGATTAACTGGAATCCCAAATCGCAGATCCTTCGACCAAACTATAGCTGCAGAGTGGAAGCGGGCCTATGATGAAGATACATCATTAGGCCTGATTATGGCCGATATTGATTGTTTTAAATTATTTAATGATACATATGGACACCAAGCCGGCGATCAATGCTTACAAAAAGTAGCTTTTACAATTCGCCAAGCCCTTAAAGGCTCCTTTGACTTTGTTGCCCGCTATGGTGGCGAAGAATTCGCAGTAATCCTTCCTTCTACTAGTTTAGCAATAACAACTCAAATAGCTGAGAAAATACGCTGCCGGATTCAAGCATTAGAGATACCACATGAAACTTCAACAGTTCCCATCGGTGTAATTACAGTAAGTCTTGGTTCTGCAGCTATGTCACCTAGAAAAATCGGCCCTGATTTGTGGACATCACTGATTAAAGCAGCAGATCAGGCTTTATATACTGCCAAGAGGAGTGGGAAAAACGCAGTAAAACAGGCAAATTAATTCTGATTTTAAAGAGTTAAGCTCATTTTATCATCAGCAAAAAAGACCCTGCTGCCAAAGATAGTTTTAGCTTTTTTCATTTCTTCTTCAGGATTATTAAGAATCGCCCTACCGTGATGAATAAAGCCTAATTGGCCAACAGGTTTCTGGTTTTCAACCAAATAATTGCAGACTTCCTCAACACTGTGGTGGCCTGTTTCTACTAATAATAAGTCTACTTCGTTGACAAAAAGCGGCTCTAATTCCCGCATTGTCTTAAAGTCACCAGAATAGACTATTCTTTTATCTGCTGCCTCAATTAAAAAGGAAAAGGACTGCCAGTTCTCCTTTGATTCTGGTTTTCCAAGATGCAGATTATGTACAGCACTAACCATTAAGTCATTCTTCGCGTATATTACCCCATCTGTTACTAGATTTATACAAAAACCTAATCCATTCTTCAAAGTTCTTCCTTTCAAAAACAGCATTTTCTCTAACCCATACCATATATTTAAATCAGGAAAGTACAAATCTATTTCAGTTCTTAACGGTACCTTGGACAGGGATTCTAACTTCTTTAGCGTCCAAATAAGGTGCGGCAATCCACCGATATGATCCATATGCGGATGAGAAACGAACACTGCTTCAGTCTGCAGCAGATCAAGTCCGAGCAGATGTGCGGTATAACCGCAGCTTTCCCCGGCATCGAACCAAAACAGTTTTTCTTGATACTCTAAAATCAGTGCCGTATGTCTGCGATTAGGCTGCGGTTCTGTACCGCTACAGGTACCTAGAAAATGAATTTCCACTACCTTTTCTCCTTCCTTATCTAACTTTTTTCCGCTCATTAAAACTGATATGTTTGCATTGTAAACGTACTGTCCGTAATTGCTGTAGGTGCGGGTATCAAATAATTAGGCCGAAGTTTAATTGACTGCTGCAGAACTTTCGGCAAGCCGATTTTTTGGGTCAAAACCCTTATCTTCAGCGGTTCATCGATTACCGCTGGAACAGTAAGGGTTATTCCTTCCGCAGGCAGATTATAATAACGTAATACCGGCCAATGTTCATCCCAGACCAAAGTAACATCTTCGTTTAATTTCACATCGGATACCAGAAATTCCGGTTCTATAAAGACTATTATATTATTTACATCTTCTTCCGCGTTTATTTTAATAGTCAACTCACGGCTATCTTCATTTAACTTCTCATTAACCACATTAACTGTAATTGGGTCAATAATAACACCCGCAGCAGTATCTTGATCAATAGTTTTACTGATAATAGACATATCTTCATATGGGATCAAATCACTGAGATTTGCTTCTGTATATTGATTTTCAAAAGCTTGTTCAGTATATTCATCAGGTTGTTTGTCAATACTGGCCCAATATGCTTTGTCATTATCAAGATCTACGTGAACAAATAAGGAATCCATCTGGGGATTATCTGTACTGACTTTGTTACCGGTAATAATTACGCCGAAACAGACTACCACTATTACCAATGATAAAATCGGTAAAATTCGCTGATCCCAATGGGAAATAACCCTTAATTGAGGCAGCAGTAAGCCCAATACTATAATTTTAATGAAAATAAGCAGTCCAACTAATCCAAAGCCTATAGAGATATACAGTGTTTTAAGTATATTTGGCCACAAAATCAAAATCGGAAGCCCACTGACACACAAGATTATCAAACGCACAATCCACGATGGTTTATCCCAAAAAATAAACACTAATGCTGCTGTTAGACTAAAAAGCAGCGGCCAAATAAACAAATAACTAATTCCTGGAAGTAATAACGATACAAAAATAGTAACTAACAACATAAGCACCTGGCCGCCGATGACTAAATCGAAAAGATTAAACTTTTTCAATGCCCAATTGTAAATAAGAACAAACACTCCGAAAACCAAAGCTGTTAAAGCAGCAAAATACCATAATCCGTTATGTAAAGGAATATACTGATAAAGTGCATGACTAGGCCGGGCAAAACTTGTAAAAAACGATGTTATTATTGTACTGACAAACCCAACTGCCAATAAAATAGCAAAACCAAGGGCTATCCCCTTAATTGAAGTCTTCTCATTCTTTACTCCGTACCAGCATGTTATACCGCAGAGAATAAGGACAA
>JAAZMN010000024.1 GCA_012798795.1 Bacillota bacterium
GCAATTACTGTAACAAATATCTGATCCTGTAATTCTTCATCAATAACTGCACCAAAGATTATATTTGCATCAGAATCAGCTGTTTCTGCAACAATCTCAGCTACTTCATTTACCTCAAACAATCCTAAATTTGAACTGCCGCATAAGCTAAGCAGGATTCCTTTTGCCCCTTTGATAGAAGCTTCCAGCAGTGGACTGGAAATAGCCTGTTTAGCAGCTTGAGCAGCTCTATCGTCACCTGAAGCCTCGCCTATACCCATCAGCGCTGAACCCGCATTAGTCATAATTGCTCGTACATCCGCAAAATCCAGGTTGATTAATCCCGGTACAGTAATCAGATTTGAAATTCCCTGCACACCTTGACGCAAAACATCATCTGCAATCCTGAATGCTTCAACTATAGTAGTCCGTTTTTCAACAACCTGCAGTAATCGATCATTTGGAATAGTAATCAAAGTATCAACTTTAGATTTCATTACTTCAATTCCTTTTTCTGCTTGAGACTGTCTGCGGCGGCCTTCAAAAGAAAACGGCTTTGTCACAACACCGACTGTTAACGCAGAGACTTCTTTTGCTATCTCAGCAACTATTGGAGCAGCTCCTGTACCCGTACCGCCACCCATGCCTGCAGTAATAAATACCATATCCGCTCCTTCTAATACTGAGCGGATCTGTTCTTTACTTTCTTCTGCAGAACGCTTACCAATTTCCGGATCTGAACCGGCACCCAAACCTTTAGTCAACTTCTCTCCAAGTTGGATCTTATCACTGGCCTCAGAAAGTGACAACGCCTGCGCATCAGTATTTAAAGCAACAAACTGAACTCCCTGCAAACCTGCTCTGATCATTCTATTAACTGCATTGCTGCCTCCTCCGCCAACTCCTACTACTTTTATATTTGCATATTGACTATCCTCAATATCAAACTCAAACATAAGATCCCCCTTTTCTGCTCCACAAAAAGCAATACATAAATACATATATAGTTATTTCAACACAATCAATTAGTTTTCCTTTTCTCATTCAACAATAACTGGACTATTTAAAACACGTAAGTCAATACGTCTAGCAGTTGCATTCCGACTAGCTAAATCACCCAGTATTAGCTCTAGTGTCATAAACTTTACATTCAAATCACGTAAATCTCCAAACAAAACCTGTGTCCCGTCTCTGGTAACTAATATCTGTTCTTGGGCATTCCACTCTGAAAGATATTCATAGAGTCCTAAAGGTATACTGGATAAAAAGCGGGCAATTGTTTCAAACGTATCACTGTCATTAAGTTCTACCTTAGTAATCAATGGTAATGAATACTCGGCAAATGCTGTAGTAAAGGGTAATAATACACCTTCATCATCCAATAAAAACCAGCTATCATCGATGGGCACCATTGCAATGGGATTTCGCTCAACAACGTTAACAATTAATCTATTCGGCCATCGCCATCGGACATCAGCTGATTTTACCCAAATATGCTCACTAACCTGCTTAACTAAAGCTGTTTGATCAACGCGAAATACATTTTGAGGAACAAAGCTTGTCCTAGCTGATAACTGATGAATATTCAAATACTTAACACCTTCCCACTCAAGTTCTTCAGCGAGAAAGAAACTGGAATTTAGGAACGAAAACACTGCTAAAACAAGAATTGTGATGACTATGGATATAATTCTACGCTGCATCTTGCTCCTCCTTCTCATGCTGTGTAAAATAGTTTCTATAGTATGAACGCAGCTAATACTCTTTACATCAATTAGGGTTAACATCATTAATCCACTGAATCTTTGCCCCTACAGATTGAAGTTTTTCCACAAGCTTTTCATAGCCTCTGACAATATGTTCAACCCCGGTTATCTCTGTACAGCCATGCGCTGCTAAACCTGCAATAACTAAGGCTGCACCGGCTCTGAGATCTGTAACTTTCACAATGGCACCCGATAATTGTGGCACCCCTCGCACTACTGCCGTATTTGTATCTATTTGAATATCTGCTCCCATTCGACGTAATTCTTCTACTTGCCCAAAACGATGAGTATACACAGTTTCCCTTATTACGCTGCTACCTTTAGCCAGTGTTACCAAACTCATAAACTGAGGCTGTAAATCTGTGGCAAATCCCGGATAAGGCAGTGTCATGATATTGACGGGCCGAATTGTCCTGCTGCCCTCTATGGTTATCTTGTTCGCACCGATGGATAATCCTGCATTAGTTTCCTGTAATTTGTCAAGAAAAACTTTTAAATGTAAAGGAATTACATTTTCCAAAGTAATTTTTCCTTTAGTGATGGCTGCAGCAATTAAATAGGTTCCAGCTTCGATTCTATCTGGAATTACTGAATAATCAGTGCTTGTTAAATGATCTACCCCCTCAATTGTAATCACACCTGAGCCCGCACCCGAGATACGTGCTCCCATTTTGCTTAAAAAGTTTTGAGTGTCAATGATTTCAGGTTCTCTAGCTGCATTATAAATCACAGTCCTGCCTTTTGCCAATGCAGCAGCCATCATAATATTCTCCGTTGCACCCACACTAGGAAAATCAAGTGATATTTCCTGTCCTACCAGCTTAGAACATTGGGCATATATATATCCATGCTCCTCTTCTATACATGCACCTAAGCGCTGCAAATTTTTCAAATGCAAATCGATGGGCCGATCTCCAATAGCACATCCGCCCGGTTTGGCAATTCGCACCCACCCCAGTCGTGCTAATAAAGGACCCATAACCTGTATGGACGCTCGCATTTCTTGTACTAAATCAGTTGGTGTATTACCGTCCAGTTCATCGACATCCAAAGTCAACACCGACTTAGTTAAGTCTGCTTTCACTCCTAATGCTTCTAAAACTCCAATCATAGTGTATACATCTTTGATCTCAGGCACATCACTAATAATA
>JAAZMN010000205.1 GCA_012798795.1 Bacillota bacterium
ACCTCCTAACGGAGGCGCTACCAAATACATCATAACGTTTTGAAAGAGAAACTTCCATTGTTAATTTTGAAAAATTAAATTCCACATTAAACTTAAAAGGGGTGGATTTTACTTTTTCAATTAAGTTCCACTACTAATCTGGTATCTGCTTTATAAGTACTATTGACATTTTGAAATGCTCGTTATATAATAAAATCTGTGATTTGGTTATGCCGGGGTGGCGGAATAGGTAGACGCTACGGACTTAAAATCCGTTGGGTATTTCAAACCCGTGCGGGTTCGATTCCCGCTTCCGGCACCATCTTAAATTTTTTTAAGACACACCTATCAGGAAGGCTTGATAGGTTTTTTCTTTTTAAAAGTCAGGATTAATATGAGCAGATAGTGGCATATCTTAATGTGATTGGCTATAATAGAATAAGAAAGTGTATAAAAACTGGCTGTTGCACCAGGGGGCTTATGATTATGGTAATGGGAATGGTGAAGTGGGTAATAATGGTCACTGTTCTTGGCTTTATTGGATGGCATTTCATTAATAAGCCAATTAAGGGTCCTAAGATTAGTCCACAAGAATTGAAAGAACTGTTGGATTCAAAGCATGCCGAAGACGAAATAATACTTATTGATGTGCGTGAATCAGACGAATTTAGTGAAAACTCGATTCCTGGATCAATTTCTATTCCATTAGGTGATTTAGATACTTCGACGGTACTTCAAGAGATCAGTAAGGAAAGCCAAATTGTTGTGGTATGCTTAAGCGGTTGTCGGAGTGAATTTGCTCAGCAGATGCTTTTAGATATGGGCTTTAAACATGTCTATGATTTATCAGGTGGGCTTGCGAATTGGAGTAGTGAAAGTGAAAGTTCTTATTAGAGGCGGAGGGATATAGTGGGACAAGGATGGGATAATAAGTCAGAACTTGAAAAAGCCGTACTAGCTGGTATTCATGGAACACCGCAGTTAAAAAGAACCGAAAGAAGGAATTTTTTAGGTTTTTTCCGCGAACGGATAATTCAGGCTGTAACATTCAATCAAATTAAATCCAAGGAAGGCACTGCAGCGATTAATGAGGCTTTAAAAGACAGCCGTGCCAAAGAGTTAGTGGTTCACAGCCGAGCCCGCTCAAAGGCAATGCCTTGTATTATCAATGCACAGAATAAGGGGATTGATTTTACCATTACCAATGATCCAGAATTTACAGGAGAAGTAGCTGTAATTGTAGTTGCTGCAGAAGCTGTTGATGTTGATAAGCTGCTTAGCGATAGAGAAATGTAACCAATTTTGCAAAAAACAAAAGACCGCAAACTGCGGTCTTATCGTCATTTTAAGATGGTGGGCCTTCGGGGACTCGAACCCCGGACCCCCTGATTAAGAGTCAGGTGCTCTAGCCAGCTGAGCTAAAGGCCCATACCAACAACACACTTTATTATACTGAAACTGAATTTACTTGTCAAGAATCAAATTTATCCGATTTTAGCGGTTTCCCGTTTCTCCCATCTATTCAATCCTCAATTCTTCCAATTATATCAATACCGTCAAGAGTAAAGGTTCCTGCCATAACATAAACAGTTAACTTATAATCACCGTATGCTAAATTTCTAAGCCGGTATGATGTGTCGCGGTTACCTGTCTTAGCTGAAATAGCAGCATTTTCCTCTACTAGTTCGTCATTAAGATAGATGTTTAAAACAGCATTATCTGAATTACCAAACAGGTTAAATCCTGTGCCAGTAAAATTTAGGTTAAAAAATGTTTTGCTCTTTTTTGGCTTAATATCATCTTCGATTATCCCTTCATCTATTTCAAATCGTACGACACTGGCTGTAGCTGTTCCAGTAGGAACGATTCTCACACAGTGAACACCTGGTTTAAGTCCGGTTACAGAATAATACAGTCGTGTAGTGGCACTGCCGCTGAACACAATACTTCCATGGAATTCATCATCAATATATACATCTGCTGTAGCATTTGTTGAATTTTGCCCTCGAGCATAGAAATCAAATCCAGCACCTGTAAAATACAGTTCGGCATAGGCTTCTTGGCCGGGAGTATGACTGGCCCATGCATCATTTTCATTTGAACCCCAACCTCCAGGCGCATCATATCTGCAGTAATAGATTTTATTTAGCGTTCCCTTAACAGCTGTTGTTTGTGTATGGCGAATTACAGTTGTGCTGTCAGCAGAACCCACACTTTTTGTTCTATTATGGTAGGATGCATAACCTTCATTCACAGAGTGGCTCCATCTGACTTTATCTGAATACTCAATGCTACCGTCCGTATCATCTAGCTTATCGGAAGCCCATGCATAACCTTCAATGGGAAGAACAGCTAAGTTATCATATAGCGTATTGTAATAACCGCTTAAGATAGCTATTCTACCTGTCATAATCGCCGCTGCTAAATTATCGGTGTAGGTATCAATCTGTGTTCCGTCTAGATACGCAGTAATTGTATTATCCTTTGCCTCTACAGCCATTGTATGCCAAATTGAAGCATCAAAATTGGGAATGCTGCCATTTTTAACCGGCGAACCCTTTTTACACAGACTATAGCGACCATCTGCATATACAATAAATGAATAACCTGATGGGTCATGGCTTCCATACATCAGCTGACGCACACCAAGACCTGCATAGTTTGGCTGATTGGAATATACTGCAGAATCTAGTTTAAAGTCAATTTGAGCTGTATAGTCAACCCATTTATAGTCGCCTAATATGGTGTTTGGTCTAGTTGAGCCTTGATTATTTTCTCTGTGATTTCCCCAGACACTCCATTCATAACCCCGCATATTATAATCAATCATCTGCTTAAGTACGTGGCTGCCATCTTCATTTTTAACTACTTCAAAAGCACCATATTGATCCGTAGTATATCTAGGAGTTCCACCTCTGCGTTCCAGATAAGTTCGACCATTTTCATCAACAGGATACTCTTTATATTCAAAATCATCTGTATAGGGTAATGGCAGGCATTTATTTTCTCCACCAAAATCATTGGTACCGCTTACATACTCTGATGCACGATTATCAATACCTCTGCTTAATGTGGAGATAGTCAATATTGAGTAGGGTTTAACAGTTATTTTCGCAGTATAAACACCCTCTTCATTTTTAACAGGCGTAACGGCACCAATATTTTTCATCCAGTTTGCATCAATTGACTGACCTGCGTCGGCTCCGCGAGTCTCCCATAAATACAGCGTGTTTCCTGCGGTTTTAAGGTTTTTAAATTTAATTTCATAATGCCTGTAAAATGCTGTGTTATTGGCGTGAACCATAGTAATATCATCTGTTTTAGGATCTTTCAAAGTAAGATAGTTATCAGCAGATGTATCGACAGCTACACCGCCGTCAGTCCATGTACCGTCGCCGTAACAAGCACCTTCAATATATGTCCAGCCTTGGTCGATAAACCAATTAAAGTGCTGAATCATTTGAATACCTGCATCTGTTTCGTAATAACCTGACCAAGGATCATGAGCACTGATCAAATCTTTGGGATTATACTGTGCTCCCTGATAATTACTAATTACAGCAGGTTGTAGCATAAATTTAGTCATCCGAGCAGGGTGTTGTGATGAGCCGGACCAATGATACATATTGATAAACCGCTGTGCTATATCAAGCACACTGCAGGTACCGCCAATACCGCCCCGGTCTGGTTCAACATTTAATCTATTACCTGCTCTTACCATAGGTGCAATGCCTTCGGCATACCATACCTGCTTGCCATATTCTTGAGAAAGTACTGTTAAGCTAGAGTGACCTTTTAAGTCATAATGGTAGCTGAAAACATCGATTAACTCAACCAATTCTGGATCTGCTAAAATAAGTGCAGCAGTTTCAGGTTTGCGATATGTATCGGCAGCAGCTATCTTTATTTTACTGTAATCATAACGCCCATTGGTTTCTGTCTGCAATCGCTGGGCACAGTATTTAATCCAATCCATATTTAAAGTATTGTTATGGGACATATCGTTTCGCTCATTCTGTCCCGGACTAATGTAATCTAATTTAATGCCAAAAGTATCATATACTGCATCTATTGTTTCTTTATACCACTGATACCGCTGTTCAAAGTCATTACCTGTCCATGACGGTTCAGCCCAACGCAACATTTCCACAGTTACGTTTGGATTTATACTTTTGGCGTCGGCAGCAAAATGCCAGCCAGCACCGAGCAGTACATTTGCTGGTTCATCTGGAGTTCTTTTTGTGGCAGGCTCCGTGCCGGATGAAGTATTTACATCTGCACCCATCTCAACTTTTACATTTGTTAAACCAGCACCAGTAACCGGGTTAAAAAGTAAATTCATTATTTTCCAATATGCATCTGGATGTTCTTCTTTGTAATCCAAAAGTAGTCTAGAAGTATTGTTGCAGGATACTGCACCCCATCCATGATAAGTATTAATTATTTCTCCCTGGGCATTAACACGGTAATCATTTCCATCGACAACCAGCACTTTTCCTTTTGACTCCTCCGCTGATGTAATTGTAGCAGCTAAAAGTGCTGCGGCAAATAAAACAACCAAAACAACTGACATAAAGCGTGATAAAATCCTCCTCATTTTTTTCACTCCTATTAATGATTTAGCAATCCCGTTTTTCACATTACGAGTTGATTAACATGAGAAAAAGCAGTCCAAAAATAACACCAAATACTGCGCCGAAGGTAGATGAGTGGTGAGAGTTTAGTTCCTGTGATATAGGAAGTAATTCATCAAAAACTAGATACAGCATGGCTCCAGCAGCAAATCCTAATGCTGTAGATAAAAAGCCTTCGGAAACACTGCCCAAAGCAGAACCAAGCAGTGCACCTATTCCAGTAGGGATTCCCGCTAATCCGCATATTATAGTTGTTTTTAAGGGCTTGACACCGGCTGCTTTCATTGGGCCTGCCATTGCCATCCCTTCGGGAATATTATGCAGTGCCAGAATAAATGCCAGTCCCAGGCCTAGATTTTCCGAAGCCACATATCCAGCTCCAATAGCCAGCCCTTCTGGTAAGTTGTGCATGGCAATGCCTATTCCCAGCAGAATACTGCTGCGGATTAGCCTTGTTGATTTATTACATGAGTCATATTTGCTAGTAATATGCATATGGGGCATGTAACAGTCCAGCAGCAATAAAAATCCAATTCCCAGTGCACAGCCGAATAGTGTTGTTGCAGCTGTTCCATAATTCAGTGCTTCGGGGATGAGATCTTGAAATAATACAGCTAGCATAATTCCTCCTGAAAAAGCTAAAACAAAACTTAAATCTCTTTTTTTGGTGGTTGGCAGTAGATTTATTATCAATCCGCCGCATCCAGTTCCCAAAAAACCTGCAGCTGTTCCTATAAGTGTTATAAAAAATAGATTCGTCACGTATAAGCCCCTTTCAAATTCTGCAAATGGATGAAAATGTAACTCAATGTCATTTGTGTCTTTGTTTAATTGTAAGATTGCAAAAAGAGTTTGTCAATTGAAATAAATACAATTAT
>JAAZMN010000206.1 GCA_012798795.1 Bacillota bacterium
ATGATTATTATAAGGGAGGTTTTTTAATGAATACCATGAGTTCAATGGACACATTAAAAGCGATTAAGGAAAGAAGGAGTATCCGCAATTATCAGGATAAGCCGATTGAAGCAGAAAAACTGCAGGCAGTATTAGAAGCTGCCCGATTAGCACCTTCTGCTCGCAATGCACAGCAGTGGAAATTCATAGTAGTTCAAGATAAAAAGCAGAGAGAAAAAATGGCTGCTGCAACAAGATACAAGTTCATTGCTGATGCACCGGTGTTAATTGCAGGAGTTTCCCTGGATCCTAAGGGACTAATGCGCTGTGGTGTACCGACTTATGCAGTAGATTTAGCTATCGCCATGACAAATATAACCTTGGCAGCTCAAGCTTTAGGTTTAGGGACATGCTGGATTGGTGGATTTGATCAGGAAGCGGCTAAAGAGGTATTAAAAGTACCGGATAAGTATAAAATAGTTGAATTAATGCCCTTAGGGTATCCAGCTGAAAATCCGCCGGCAAGAGATCGTAAGAGTTTATCGGAAATTATCTGTTATGATAGTTTTACCGAATAGTAGGCTGAACTAGATGAAATACTGCAGATGGATCTGATTATGATTCGTCTGCAGTATTTTTTGCTTTTGTTTACCAAAAAATAGACAGGAAGTATGTCAGCGATAAGTCAGGAAAAATAGCTGAATTCCACTAAACAGAGCTGCGGCAATCTGCTGTTGATACTCAGAAGTATTTAAAAGAGTTTCCTCTTCTTTATCGGTGACAAACCCGACTTCGACTAAAACAGCCGGGATTTTAGCTCCATTAAGTACAGCCAAATCTGTTCGCGGGCGAACGCCTCGGTCACAAGCATTAAGATTAGATATTAATTCTGATTGGATAAGCTGAGCTAAACGGAAGTTCTCTAAATAAAGGGGATTGAACAGTGTCTCAACTCCTTTGGCCTCTGTTCCCTCATAAGAGTTTGCATGGATTGATACAAGTAATTCAGCATTAGCAAAGTCTGCTATTTTTGGTCGATCAAATACTGAGACATAACTGTCATCCATACGCGTATAAACAACTAAAGCACCTGCTTCAGTTAAAAGCTGTCCGAGTTTAAGCCCAATTTCGAGTACAATGTCTTTTTCAAAAACTCCAAGATGCTCCCCAATTGTACCCGGATCAGAACCTCCATGTCCCGGATCCACTGCTATGATGCGGCCGTACAATGGTTTAGCGGTATCAGCCGGGTCTGCTTCCGGAATAATAACTACCGGTTCAGTCGGTTCAGGCTCTTCTTGTTCTAATAACGCTTGATATTCTTCGGTAGTACCTTCAAATAGGATAATTTCATAACGGCCATCACCTGCTTCAACATAAGCTGGAACTATGGAAGCACCTTCTTCTAAATCCAGTACTATGCGGGCAGTTGAAGAATTAAACTGCCTAATTCTTATCTGTTTAATCTGCGGATCATCAACTTTTAAATCACAGATTCCATTAACAAGCGTGGAATTATTAAAATCAAGTATTAACCGGGGAGGAGAAGGCAGGGACTGCACTCGAAATGTTGGTTGTTCATTTGCAGTAAACCATAATCGCGGTACATTGTTTTCATCGCGATAATAACCTACATCTCCCATAAGATAATTAAAAAATATATTTAGCCCTCCATCAAGACGAGGATTAATTTTATAGTTTGTCGATATATTGAGATCTAAAACAATTCTAACTGTATTTTCATCATGCTGCGCACTGCGAATACGCCTAATTATAGTATCATCTAATTCTTGCTCAGGAATATTTCCCCATTTTACTCCTTCTAAATCAATCATCAGACGATCAGGATTTGTAAGCAGAGAGCTTTTATAAGCAGAATAACCTTTAGTATCTATAAATACTTGAGAACGGCTGCCGCCGATATATTCTATATTACGCAAAATCGGGTGTGCATAAGTATCATCGAAAATTGGTGGTTCTAAAAATTCCGGTAGAGAAAAGCTGTCTGTAACAGATTTACCTTCTGCTTTTACCAGCTGAGCAAGATCGTCACTAATATGTACTATTAAGGCATTGCTACCTGTTAGTGCAGTACTGAATTCTAATCTAAATTCAAGTACATCGACGATAAAACGCAGAGGGACCATGATTTCTCCATTTATAAACTGTGGAGCAGCATTCAGTAATTGCTGTTCACCGTTGACTAATGCTTCTATTGTACCTACCTGCATAGATATAACCACAGTAGGAAACTCAATGGTAATCTGCTTGAAATCAGAACTGAATTTCAGCTTCAGCTGTGCGGCCATGTATTCTTTTAATACAGAGGCAGGAATTAAAATATTACTATTATCTACTATTAGTGGTGCAGGCAGTTTAACAAGCTGGTCTCCTATATAAAGATCAAGTGAGGCATAAGCTGCAAAACTTGATAACAATAGTAAAATAACCGTCATAATAACAATTAGTAGATTTTTTGGCATATCAATCCCCCTATAAGACCTTATCGAAAGAACTTTCGATTTTATAGGGGGAATTCCTGCAAAAACAGAATAAAACCCATAAAATCGCTGAAATTATGATACAGTGGTTAATTGTAAAAATTTACAAAATTAATGCAGGAATTTGATAAATGTTATAGAAACATATTGCTAAAACGATTTCGTAAAAATAATGTAAAAAAGCAGGGGGGAGCGCTGTGAAATTTACAGACGGAAATTGGTTGATGCTGCCGGGAGTGCAGGCACAATCACCGATGACAGTTTATGATGTGGAAGCAAGTGATAGGGAACTAACTATTTTTGCACCTACTCGCCGGATCCATCACCGCGGTGCAACTTTAGATGGAGCAGTAATAAGTATAAAATTATTTTCCCCTATGCCTGATGTAATTGGTGTGAGAATTTATCATCATCGAGGATCTAAGGGGCAGGGGCCTGAATTTGAACTAAACTATCAGACTGATAATCCTGTTGAAATCAATAATACTCATGAGCTTGTCAGCTTAACAAGTGGTAATTTGAGAGTTGAAGCGAAAAAAGACCAAGATTTCAGCCTCCAATTTTTTAGCGGCGATAGGCTTATTACCGAAAGTACCCACCGCAGTATGGCGTATTTAGAAGTAGAAGGCGAGGGCACTTATGTTAGAGAACGGCTGCGGATAGGGGTGGGTGAATGTGTTTACGGTTTAGGTGAGCGATTCACTGCTTTTGTAAAGAACGGGCAGACTGTTGATATTTGGAATTGTGACGGAGGGACGGGCAGCGAACAAGCTTACAAAAACATTCCTTTTTATCTAACTAATTATGGATATGGAGTGTTTGTTAACCATCCTGAGCTGGTATCCTTTGAAGTGGGTACTGAAAGAGTATCGAAAGTACAGTTCAGTGCTGCTGGTGAATATTTAGAGTACTTTGTGATTAATGGGCCGGATCCAAAGAATGTTTTGACGCGTTATACAGATTTAACCGGGAAGCCAGCCTTACCTCCGGCATGGTCTTTCGGATTATGGCTGACAACTTCCTTTACCACTGATTATGATGAAAAAACCGTATCGGAGTTTATAGACGGTATGGCTAAGCGGGATATACCGCTTGAAGTATTTCATTTCGACTGTTTTTGGATGAAAGAGTATCACTGGTGTAATTTTAAATGGGATGAACGGGTCTTTCCTGATCCGGTTAATATGCTGAAGCGGTTAAAGGCACGAGGTTTGAAAATCTGTGTTTGGATCAACCCATATATTGCTCAGCGTTCACATTTTTTTGATGAAGGAATGGCTAAAGGCTATTTTCTAAAACGGGCCAATGGGGATGTATGGCAGTGGGATAAATGGCAGGCAGGAATGGCAGTTGTCGATTTTACTAATTCCGAGGCCTGCACATGGTATGCAGAGCAATTGCGTCAATTGCTCGATATGGGAGTTGATTGCTTTAAAACTGACTTTGGCGAGCGCATTCCCACGGATATAGTATATTTTGATGGTTCTGATCCGCTAAAAATGCATAATTATTACACTTATTTATATAACAAAGTCGTTTTTGAGCTGCTTAAAGAAGTAAAAGGGGAGAGGGAAGCAGTGGTGTTTGCTCGTTCTGCTGCCGCAGGCAGTCAGAAATTCCCGGTACACTGGGGTGGAGACTGTGCTGCAACTTACGAATCCATGGCTGAGAGTTTAAGGGGTGGGCTTTCTTTATCCTTATCGGGCTTTGGGTTCTGGAGTCATGACATCAGCGGATTTGAGGCGACTGCCACTCCTGCATTATATAAACGCTGGACTGCCTTTGGTCTTTTAAGTTCACACAGCAGATTGCACGGCAATGCTTCGTATCGGGTTCCGTGGCTGTTTGATCAAGAAGCTGTTGATGTAATGCGTAAGTTTACAAAACTAAAATGCAGTTTAATGCCTTACCTTTATAAAACGGCTCTGCAGGCTGCTAATGAAGGAATTCCTATGATGCGGGCCATGTTCTTAGAGTTTAACCATGATCCCGGCTGTCATCAGCTTGATCGGCAGTACATGTTAGGTGATTCACTTTTGGTGGCTCCCATCTTTAACGATCACGGTGATGTGGATTATTATCTACCGGAAGGCGATTGGGTAAACTTCTTAACAAATGAAGTGGTGTCTGGAGGCAGATGGGTTAAAGAAAACCATGATTTCTTTAGTCTGCCGCTAATGCTGAGGCCAAATTCTATTATAGCTGTAGGCAATCAAGATAATAAACCTGACTATGATTACGGGCACAACATCACTTTGCATTTGGGCAGTTTACAGTTAGACACAATTGCTTCCACTCAAGTATACAGTAGTGAGGGAAAATTGGAATTATCGGTTTCAATATCAAGACAAGCTGATACCCTTACTATCGATGCTCAGGGAACAGGTAAACCGTGGCAGCTGATTCTGCGTATTGCTGACAGTGTTGATACGGTTGATAATGGAGCAGCAGAAAAATCGCCTCTAGGGGTAATAATTAAGCCAAAACAGTACAGCGGCGAAATCAAAGTTCGGCTTTAGTTCTAGGAAATGAGGTTCAATATGATGAAGATTAAATATCCTTTTCAGAATTCTGCATTAGATTTAGAAACCCGCATAAATGATCTAGTGGATCGAATGACAATTTCAGAGAAAATCGGCTTTATTCCCACTAAACAGCATGGTGTTAAGCGGCTGGGGATTCCTCCCTATGACGTGGGAGGTGAAGCTGCTCACGGTTTGGTAATGCGGGATGGTAGTCATACCACGGTTTTCCCGCAGACCATCGGAATGGCTTGTTCTTGGAATCCGGATTTATTACAGGAAATCGGCGGTGCAGTAGGAGATGAAGCTCGTGCTTATTATGATTTAAAGGGTCAAAAAGGCGGCTTAACTCTTTGGGCACCTACGGTGGATTTAGAACGGGATCCCCGCTGGGGCAGAACTGAGGAAGCATACGGCGAAGATCCTTATTTAGCAGGGGTTTTAGCTGGCAGCTATGTTCGGGGGATGCAGGGTAATCATCCGTTCTATATTAGAAGTGCCGCTGCACTCAAACACTTCTTTGCCAATAATAATGAGGAGGAACGCTGTTGGTGTTCGGTAAGTATTGATCCTCGCAACATGAAAGAATATTATTGGCAGTCTTTCAAATATATAGTGGAAAAGTACGAGGTCTGCTGTATTATGACTGCTTACAATGAGATTAATGGAACTCCGGCAATATTAAATCAAGATGTAGAAAAAGTTGTAAAAAATGAGTGGGGGCTGCCGGGTTTTGTAGTAGGTGACGGCGATGATTTTCGACAAACAGTTGCCCTGCATAAATATTATAATAATCACGCTGAGTCCATAGCTGATACTTTAAAAAGCGGCGTTGATTGTCTGCCTGATGATCCTGATTTGGTGGTTAATGCACTGATGGAAGCTTTGGAGCGTGGGTTGTTGACAGAGCAAGATCTAGATAAAGCAGTGAAAAACATCTTTCGGATTCGGTTCCGCTTAGGGCAGTTTGATCTAGTTAAGGATAATCCCTATGCCAAAACTAATCCTAGGGTTATCTGTTCAGATAAACATAAAAAGCTTGCCTTAAAAGCACAGCGAGAGTCCATTGTTTTACTGAAAAATGAAAACAAATTTCTTCCGCTGGATAAAACTGTTCAGAGAAAAATTGCTGTCATTGGTCCGCTGGCAGACGCGGTGCATATGGGTTGGTATACAGGCTATGCTCCCTATAAAATATCAATTTTGCAGGGAATTAGAGAGAAGCTTCCGGATAGTGAAATAACTTATGTCAATGGCTTGGATTACATCGCCATTAAATCTAAAAGCCTGCAGAAATACATGGCTCCGGATGTTGACGGCGTACTGTGTGCTCATAAAAATAGAGTGAGTTTGGAATCAACTTATGAGTTAACTGATTGGGGCTGGGGGCGTTACACACTTAAATCTTTAGCCAACGGTAAATATGTAACTGCGGATAAATACTTAACTGCCAGCGCCGATCAAGTTTATGGTTGGTTTGTGAGAGAATTGTTTGATCTGCAGCCTTATAATACAAAAGACAGCTTAAGCAGTGAATACATATTAAAAACATGGGATTATAAAAATGTGGTAATGGATTGTGAGGGGCGTTTGGTTTCGGGGAAATCAAAAACTATTCATGACGATGATGTAATAAATATTGAAATTGTTAAAAACGGAATTGAAAAAGCTGTTAAGGCAGCCAAAGCGGCAGATATTGTCATATTGTGTGTGGGAAATCACCCTTTAATCAATGGTAAAGAAGAAATTGATCGCCCTGATATTACCCTGCCGAAAAGCCAACAAAAATTGATTAGGGCAGTCTATAATGCCAATTCTAATATGGTTCTGGTGCTTGCTGCTGGCTATCCGACAGCAGTTAACTGGGAAGACGAACATATTCCTGCTATTGTCTATACTGCAAACTGCTGTCAAGAATTAGGCAGGGGAATTGCGGATGTATTGTTTGGAGATTATAACCCTGCTGGAAGGTTGAATATGACTTGGTATCGTTCCGCTAGCCAACTGCCGGATATTATGGATTATGACATTATTAGAGGTAAACGTACTTATATGTATTATGAGCAAGAACCGCTTTATCCCTTTGGTTATGGACTTAGCTATACTGATTTTAGTTACAGCAAATTAGCATTAAGCCCTAAAACAATTACAGATAAAGATAAAATTAAGGTTGAATTTATGGTTGCTAATACTGGTGATCTTGCTGGTGACGAGGTAGTACAGTTATATGTAAAAAAGACAAACAGCTCACGCATACCTCGCCCTCTGAAACAATTACGACGTTTTAAAAGAGTGCATTTAAAACCGGGGCAGAGTAAACTGATCCAATTTGCAATAGATGCTGCAGAATTGACATTTTATGATGTCAGGAAAGAGCATTTTTGTGTTGAATCAGGCTTCTATACTATTTTAATTGGCACATCATCTGCGGACATTCAGTTGGCAGATACTTTTAAAATTCATGGAACGGAAATTTTACCGCGGGATCTGACTAAGAAGACCAAGGCCGAAAATTATGATGATTATTATGGTTTATATTTGCATGAGTCAAAGGAAGGAGGAACAGCACTAAACATTAAGAGCACTGAAGGCTGGGCTGCTTATTATGATGTAAAATTACCGGCTGATGCTGACTGTTTTCAGGCTCGTGTTTCCAGTTCTACAGCCGGCGGAGTATTAAAACTTCATTGTGATAGTATTAACGGCGAATTATTGGGTTTCTGCCGGATAGAACCTACTGGCAGTGCGCAAATTTGGGAAACTGTCAATTTGCAAGTTAAACAGCTTATAGGAGTTCGAGATTTGTATTTGCGGTTATCAGGCGATATTTGTTTGGCTTGGTTTAAATTCAGTCCAAATGTTTATATAAAGGAGTGTGATGAGAGACAGCGATTTTAAACAGCTTACTGTAGATATGAAAGAGTATGTTAATTGATTAAGAGTAGGTCGAAAGAACACTAAAAATTAGGAGGGTAAAAATGAGAAGGATCTTAATCTTGACGTTAATGCTTGCGTTAATTGTTTCAGGGCAAGTTCTTGCGTTTTCCATTCCCGGTGTAGATGTAGATAGTGTGGATTTTGAAGGTAAGACTGTTACCTACATGAGTTTTTACAGTCCTTTTGATCGCTTTGGAGAAGGGGCACGCTATGAAGGACGTCTAGAAGAAGCTAAAGAAAAATTTAATATTGGCGAGATTGTCTATGTTGAAGCTTGGTGGGGTGACGGTTTAATTGAAATGGGAACCAGCCGCCACATGGCCGGTGACGCCGGTTATGATATTTGGGTATTACCTTCGATTTCTTTCTGGCCGTTAGCTACTTCTGGTGCACTTTTGCCGTTAAACAGTTTTTTACCTGACGAATACTTTGAAGCATTTCCACCGGATGTTCAGATACTGCAGGAGAAAATGGGTTATGGCGGCAAAAAATTTGCATTAGGATTAGGCGAAGGTAATGTAAATAATATTGACTTAGTCTTTTGGAATAAGACTATGTTTGCCCGCGAAGGTTGGCCGGCATTAGATGAGCTATATCTGGAAGGTAAATGGACATGGGATGTTATGGAAGAGATTGCCATTCAAGCTACTAGGGATACCGATGGTGATGGCGAGACTGATCAATGGGGTTTAGGAGGCATTAGTATTTGGCCGCTAACCAGCTCTAACGGTGCTGAAGCCATTATCCAAGATGAAAGCGGCAGATGGTTATTTAATTGGAATACGGAAGCGGCAATCGCAGCCTTTGAAACAAATCTCCGTTGGGGCAATGTATTGGGATTATATAGTCCCAACTGGGATGATACTGACTTTGTCAATGGCACATTGGCTATGTATAAAGGTCAACCCTGGCAGTTAGGGCCAGATGGAATTACCGGTAGAATGGAAGATGAGTGGGGTATTGTTCCTCTACCAATAGGGCCGCATGCTGATGAATTCTACTTCCCGCGTGGAGGTGGAGATAATGTTTATATTCCGGCTTCGGCTGAATTTCCTGAAGGATTGGTTGCTCTGCATAACTTCTTGTTCCAGATTGAAGAAGAGTTAATGGAAAGAGAAGAGCTGCGCTACGATTATGTTTTAAATGAATTTGATTATGA
>JAAZMN010000207.1 GCA_012798795.1 Bacillota bacterium
ACATATCAGCAATATTAGGTAAAATTCTTCCCTTTGCTAATAAACCAAAAATCGTTTCACTTACATCCTGTAAATACAGCTTGGCATACTCTTTTACTCGGGCCGGTTCGTTAACTAGCACCAAACTGTTTGCCGGCAGATAATCAAGTAATGTATATGGTTTAGACATAAAAGGTAGATATTGGTCAATTCCAGGAAAGTACCCTGCAGTTTCCAACAATTCTAAGTGTTTCGCACTGTTAGCCAGCAGAGTATCTGCTTCCTGCTCGTAGTTGGCTTTTATCAGTCCTTCACTCTGAGTCAGTGCTTCTGCCCAAATAAGTTCTCTTACCTGTTCAATATTATAATCTACATAAATGCGTTCTCTTGCAGGAAAAAAAGTTGCTGCATCTGTTTTTTCTAAAGACAGCTGATTATTTACATCAAAAATACGGATAGAATCGACCTCATCATCAAAAAGCTCTATTCTAACCGGATTATTGGCAGTATAGGAATAAACATCAATGATACCGCCGCGAATGCTAAACTGTCCATAACTTTCAACCATATCAACACGTTCATATCCCAAGGCAACTAAATCGGCACTGAACTTCTCCAGCTCAATTCGACTATCTAAATCAATGTTGATTACATGCCTGTAAAACACTTCAGGGCTTACCAAAGCCTCGCATAATGCTTGAATTGAAGTACAGATGATACTTCCAGGCACACGTATGTTTTTAAGTACTTCCAGCCTGTTTTTGCGTAACTCCCAATCTACAATAACTTCTTCATGGGGAAACAATTCATAAGGACTAAAAACACTTATCAAACGATCAGGCAGTAGATTATGCAAATCTTGAGCAATCATCTCAGTCTGATGTTGATTATAACTAATAAACATTGTTATTTTTCTTTGATCAGCGACTGCTGCGGTTAGTAGACTCTTTTGCGAGCCTGTCAAACCTAATACCAGCTGTTTTTCCCGCTTAGCTGTTCTTTCAATAACGGATTGAAACTCTCCGGATTCGCTAATTAAATCAACTAAGCCTTGTAACGACAACTTCTATTTCCTCCAATCAACAATGCTAACGTACCTTCTTCATTTTTATTCTTCATTCTTTTTATAATTATATAGATTCATAGCTTGATCAATTCCTGAATTAACCCATACCTCGACTGCATCGGCACTTCTACTGATTATTTCTTGGTAAGTTTCTATTTCTGTTTGCTTAAGCTCTGTCAAAACATAATCGGGAGCAGAAATATGCTCAGGAATTGGTCCAATCCCGATTTTTAAACGTGCGAAAGTATCAGTTCCAAGCATATCTATTATGCTTGTAACTCCCTTATGTCCTCCGCTGCTTCCTTTACTTCTTAGTCTAATCTGACCTTTAGGCAGAGCAAAATCATCAAAAATCACAAGCAGATTTTCGCTGTCTATATTCCAATAATTTACAATTTTTCGAACTGACTCTCCGCTTAAATTCATGAAGGTCTGCGGCTTTGCTAATATAATTTTCTCGCCAAGATAATGCCCTTCTGCAACAATTGCCTGAAATTTCCTACTATTTGGCCGAATGTTCCACCTTTGGCTCAATTGATCAACTACCCAAAAACCTGCATTATGCCTGGTTTGCACATAGCGCTTACCTGGATTTCCCAACCCTACAATGATTCTCACCATTACTCCTCCACAGTGCAAAAGAACGCACGAAAGGAACTTACCCCCTTCCTTTCGTACATTCTCTAACCTCTGTAACATTCTTACAGACTATTCATTTTTAATCTTCATCAGATTCTTCTGCTTCAGCCTCTTCTTCTTCAGTCTCTACTTCAAGACCATCTGTATCAAATTCTACATCTACCTCTTCTTCAGGTTCCTCTTCTACAATCTCTGTTGGAGCTGCTATGGAAACAACAGCTTCATCAGGTTCATTAATAACTGTTATTCCTTCAGGAATATCCAGATTAGCAACCTGAATGCTATCACCGATAACCATGCCTGTAATGTCTACAGTAATATTATCAGGAATAGCACCCGGTAAACAAGATATGGACAATTCTCTTAATACATGATTTACCACACCTTCCTCAGATGCCGAAGTTCCTTCAACAATAATAGGTACTGTAGTATCGATAGCACGGTCCATGGATACTTCATA
>JAAZMN010000025.1 GCA_012798795.1 Bacillota bacterium
AGATTATCCAAGGTATTGATGGTGACAATCCTTTTATGTATTAAACTATGTGTCGAGGTGGTGACAGAGTAATGGCTCCACAAAAAAGTGCAAAATGTACAATATGTGGGAAACAGATTCAAGCAGAAAGGCTAAAAGCTTTACCGCAAACAAAACGGTGTATTCATTGTGCACGCGAAAAGGGATCTGATATAGTGGGCCGTAAAGTAGATATTGGAATGGATTCTGACACTTATAAAGATTTATTAGGAGCAACGCGGAGTTAGATTCGCAAATTAGTAATTTTTACTTTCGGTTGCACGGACAGAATATATGTGTTATACTTTTTATGCTTTGTTAAGTGAGTTAGGTGATCGCGGGGAAACCTGAGGAAAGTCCGAGCTCCATAGGGCAGGATGCTGGGTAACACCCAGTGGGGGCAACCCTAAGGCAAGTGCCACAGAGAGATACCGCCTATTTGTTAGGTAAGGGTGAAAAGGTGAGGTAAGAGCTCACCGGCGGTTAGGCGACTAACCGGCCAGGTAAACCCCATCCGGAGCAAGGCCAAATAGAAGAAGTAGGAACTGCCCGTTCCGATTAACTCTTGGGTTGGCTGCATGAGGTATTAGGTAACTAATATCCAAGATAGATGATCATCCTAGACAGAACTCGGCTTATTGATTCACTTAGCAGGCGTTTTGATTAATATTTTAAAATACGGTTAAAAACTCTGATTTTTTCAGAGTTTTTTTATTTAGTAGGAAGGATTATTTACATTGATACCGAATAAGACATTAAGTGGTAAAAGGTGGGGGAAAGTGGGGAAAAGTACAAGAAAGGGGTTAAGCTCATGTTTATGGGCGAGTATCAGCATTCATTAGATGCTAAAGGAAGACTCATTATACCAGCTAAGTTCCGTGAAGAACTGGGATTATCTGCAGTTATGACTCGGGGCTTGGACAATTGTCTTTTTCTCTTTCCTCAATCAGAGTGGGAAATACTTGAAGAAAAACTTAAGAGCTTACCATTAACCAAATCCACTGCTCGTCAGTTTGTCCGATTTTTTTTCTCAGGTGCGACTGAATGTGATTTAGATAAACAAGGAAGAATAATAGTTCCACAGAATTTAAGAGACTATGCAAATGTTGAAAAAGATGCTACAGTTATCGGAGTTTCAAATCGGATAGAAATATGGAGTACTGAGGACTGGAATGCTTATATGGCTAAAGCAGAGGATGCTTATGAAGAAATAGCTGAAAATATTGTTGAACTGGGTATATAAATCTAAGGATGATTACTATGGAATTTCGACACCAACCGGTTATGGTCAATGAGGTTATTAAAGGTCTTCGATTAAAGCCCAAAGGGGTTTATGTTGATTGTACTATTGGCGGCGGCGGTCACAGCCAAGCAATCTTGGATTTTCAACCCGATTGTCAAATAATCGGTATTGACCAAGATCCTAATGCTTTGCAAGTAGCTGAGCGGCGATTAGCAGCATATAAAAATAGAGTGTCGTATTTTCACAGTAATTTTCTTTATTTGGACAGGGTTTTAATAGAATTAGGATTGGCTGAAGTTGATGGAATATTATTGGATTTAGGTGTGTCGTCAGCACAGCTTGATCAAAAAGAACGGGGATTTAGTTATCAACATAACGCTAAATTGGATATGCGTATGGATCCGAGTAATCCAAAAACAGCCTATGATCTGGTTAATAATTTATCAATTGAGCAGTTGACTGAAATAATATCTAAGTATGGGGAAGAAAGATGGGCAAAAAGAATCGCAGAGTTCATTGACATTCAGCGCAAAAAGCAGCCTATTGAAACTACAAGTCAATTAACAGCTGTCATCAAAGCGGCAATTCCTAGAAAAGCAAGATTGGAAGGACCTCATCCAGCTTCTCGTACTTTTCAAGCACTGCGCATTGCTGTTAACGATGAGCTTAAGGTCTTACAAGAAGCACTGCATAAGGCAGTAGATTTTCTTAAGCCTGAGGGCAGACTATGTGTAATTTCTTTTCACTCATTAGAAGACCGAATTG
>JAAZMN010000208.1 GCA_012798795.1 Bacillota bacterium
ATAAACGTCCGCCAACTCATTATTGACAATATTTATGCAGATTTCGCGTAACTGCCGTTTGCTGGCTTCAGTATATTCAGGTTGAACCGCTTTTTCCTCCACAAGATTGTTAATTCTGGATTTTCTGATAGGGTTTAATAAAAAATGAACCCGCCGCCTGATTTTATCCAACCTGCTTTTTACCGGTAAATACCGATAAGTCTTATAGAATAATTCTTCACATTCTTGTTTTGTCATGATCAGATGATCCCATACTCTGATCTCACTAAAGATAAACTGATGGTCTTTAATATATTCTAAATAAGCTTTTACTAATTGGAAAAACTCAAGGGATGATTTATAACGAATTGCTTCTATGCGATTTTCATATTCTGCATCGACTGGATTATGTTCATTAAGTATATACTCATATTGAGTATAATAATCCTCCAAATCCCAGTCTGAGTCAATTTTTCTTTCGATATACTCTTGCATTGTAGCCTGGCATATATTCTCCTCACCCAGTTCCGGTAGTACATTACTGATGTAATCGCTAAAAATCTGATTGGGAGAAAAGATAACTATATGATCTGCATTAAGAATACTATGATATCGATATAATAGATAAGCCGCCCGATGTAAAGCTATTGAAGTTTTACCGCTGCCTGCCGGCCCTTGCACCAGCAGTACTTTAGTACTTTCATTACGAATCGCCTGATTTTGCTCCCGCTGAATGCTGTAGATAATACTCCTCATTTTATTATCTGCACTTTTACTTAATGTATCTTGGAGAATATCATCATTAATCGCTAACTCACTGTCAAACACATATTTAATCTCGCCATTTTCGATTTTATACTGCCTTTTTAACAATATCTCACCAGTTATTATGCCGCCTGGAGATTGATATTGTGCCTTACCTAAGCCATAATCATAAAACATACTGGAAACAGGAGCCCGCCAATCATATACTAAATGTTCTCCAGTCTCTTCATCTATTAATGAAGCTACACCAATATAAATCTGTTCAACAGAGTCTAACTCATCATCATAAAAATCTATGCGCCCAAAATACGGCGTCTCCTTCAATAACCTTAGTTTTGTTAAATTCTGTCGATTGATACCAAATTTTCGTCCTTGACGGGAAAGCTCGTCTAAATATTGGACTGCCTCTACATCCTGCTCAAAACTACTGGCTCCACCGAATTGTAATTCTTCCCAGATTGAACGGCGGATCTCCCTCACTTGCTTTCGTGCCTGATAAGTCTGTTTGAGTGCAGCATCTAATTTGTACTCAATAACCTGCAAAACCCGCTGTAAACGTAATTTTTCTAATTCATATTGAGATCGATCTATAATACTTCTTCCTTTCCACTATTTTTATAACTGCTGTAGAACTTGCCCAACTAAGTCCGGCAAAATACCTATCTCGTTAGCCGACTTAAAAACAGTATAGCGGCTGCGGTATTCTTTAGCATACAACAAACTGTTTAGCAGCAGCTGATCATCAATGCCCAGCTTTTCGGCTGGCCAAGGATAGTCTAATTCTGCATAAATGCTGATCATCTCTGAAGCACTTGGTAAAAATGATAATTTTCTGCGAATCAAATCTTGATTAGCCACTAATTTATTAAACCGACGTTCCTGCTCAGACCAGGTTAAATAATCGTCACCATTATCGCGGATAATTGCTCTGCCGATCTTGCTGCCGTATTTTGCTAAAATCAGCTCTTCTCTTTCTTCTTTGGAAATATTAGCTTTTTTGGCCTGCTCAATGCTGACTTTTGTCAGATCTGTTTGGAAAAATAGTTCAAAAAACTTAAGTGCATATATTGTGGCCGAACCAACTGACAATCCATGTCGTGGCGGTTTTTCGCCGGCTAATAATTTCATCATTTCCCAATAATGTGCCATGCTGTGCTCATTAGAAGCCACAGGTCGAGTATGGCCAACTATTAAAATCGTAATACCCGCTATAATCAAACCCTCTATTAAACCTCGCACTCCTTCGATTGAGCGTTTTTTAATCCCGGAAATGTTATCCATACAGCGCTGTACGGCCCAAGTCGTCATTTCAATACACATGGGACAAATCGGTTCATCATTAACGATATTTCCTAAAATCCAGTCAGCTTTTGCAATATACTTACCAATAACATCGCCAAAACCAGAAAGCAGCATTTTATATGGTGCTCTCCTGAAAATATCCAGATCACAGACTAAGATCTGAGGATATCCTGCAGGTTTATTAACTTTCAAATTACCGTAAGTTAAAGGAGCGACGACTGAAGTGTATCCATCCATGGAGGGTGCTGTACCTATTACTACAAATGGCTTACCTGATAAATGAGCCGCATATCTTGTCAGATCTGTAATACTCCCTGAACCTACCCCCACAAGAAAGTCTGTACTATTATTAAGAGTAATTAATACTTCGCCTAATGCAGTTTCATTAGGAATCAGCTGATTTTCCCGCTCCAGCAAACACAAATCAACATGATAACCTGCCTGTTCAAGGATGGTTATTACTGATTTGGCAGCTATATCATAAATAATGTTATCCGTGACTAAAACAATATTTTTACCCAAATTCCGTGCTTGTAAATATTTACCTATATTATGAATCAAACCCTGCCCAATGTAGATATCCATATCTGGATATGTATGGTTAATACCACAATTGCACTGAATTTTTGGGAGTATAAGTTTATTACCCTCATAGCTAATGATAGACTTCATAAAATAACCTCCAAATAAGAATAAATATTTCAATTCTTATTATGACATACTAAAACTGAAAACAATATTAGGGGGTGTAGTGGTAGTAGTGACAATTGATAATTTACCACAGTTTCCACAGCAGAACCAGAATTCAGACAATCTTTGTGCCATGTGTCGCGGTGATCTCTTAATTGAATGCAGCTGCACTGAAGGCTTTGGTTTTGATAATGCTTATGTAGATTGTCCCTACTGTGAAGGAACCGGAACCACCCATTGTCCGAATTGTAACGACACAAATTTAACCAAGCCCTGAGCATCATTTCTCAGGGCTTAAAAATCCTTTGACTACAACCAACGGCGTCCCTGCATCAGATGACCCACTGACTAAATCCGCAAGACTGGCAATAATATCTGCCATCTGCCGCGGGGTTGTTCCTTCTAAAAGCTGTTCGTTTTCATTACCATCTTGCATTAACTTTTTTAACTCAGCTTCGATCTCCTCTGCTGATTTGCCTTGAGCATATGCTAAATCGGCAAAATACTTATATTTAATCCCCTTACGAATTACTCCTTCAAAACCGCTTGTGCAACCAAATACCGGCCGCGGATCCGCTAACTCATATATACCAGTACTGGGATCTTTATAAGCACCGTCCCCATATATAAGAACTTCTATATGTTTATCAGTTGCACGCTTAACACTTGATTGAACTTGGTTGACAAATTCCGTTCCATTTTTAGGTGCCAATTTCAATTTATTACCAGCAGACATATTGCTACCCAGTAACCCCCACTCAGACCAAGCCTTTTCTTGAGGATCAGAATTAATGTCAACTAATGAAATTAGATTTTCTACTAAGCCTTGAAGTGCATTTTTCGTCTTATTTCTTGTATGAATATCCGCTGCTATGACACCGTCACAATTATAATCCGCAATAACTCTCGGATCATTAGCAAAAAATAGTGTAGCTTTAGCACCTTCAGCTTGAATTATTTCTCGATACAGCTGTAGATAGTCTATTCCGGTAATCGGATGAAGTAATTCTCTACCGCTAATTTCTGCTTCCGTAATGATATCGTAATAGCTTTTCCCTAATTCCTGCATAATCTCATCTGGAATTATTTGATTGCCTACTTCATCGCTGGGCCAAGTCAATTGAACTACTACTTCACCATGGGGAACTGCCATGGCAATGGCCTTTAAAATCATGGCAAAGCGGTTGCGGCTTAAAATAGGGAATACCACTCCCAGCCTACTGTCTTTTCTAATCTGCAATTTGCTAGTTATTTCCGCAGCCACTTGATGAAGAGTTACAAAGTTATCCTGAGCTCTTGCCACTACAGACTCTGTTATACAAAGAACATCCCCATTATCAATCAGGCCATCTTCTACACATTTCTTTACTAGTTCAACTATTTCTTGAACTAAATCCATTCCTGGAATAACAACACCGATTTTAACTCCAAAAGCTGCAGGGCCAATATAATTGGGAAACCTATCCATACAATACCTCCTCAACAAACTAGGGACTAAGTATAGTCGGTAAAACACACCATGTTTATGGTGTGTTTTACTTCTTATGTTGACTTTGAACATACATAATGACACCGATTATGCCTATAACAAATCCAGCTAGTGTCATAGCATAAGCTACAAAAGCCAACCATACTAATTGCGGTACGATACCCACCACCGCACCTAAAATTATAAGCCAGCCTGTCAGCAGTAAAATTCCGCCGAAGACTATTCTTCTTTTACTTAGATTCATGACTTACCTTTTCTTTTTCATAAAGCCAGCATTTCACAATTTGATCACCATTTACCTGAATTTCAGGCGGTTCTTCCACATCACACAGACCTTTAATTTTCTTTGAGCAGCGCGGATTAAATCTGCATCCTGGAGGAGGATTCATTAAACTCGGCGGCTCTCCGGTCGGTACCTCCTTGAAAGTCTTTAAATTCTCTGCATCTGGATCCGATGTGGCCCTAAAAAGAGCTTGCGTATATGGATGCAACGGGTTATCTAATAAAGCTTCCGTTGTCGATTTCTCAATAATCTTTGCCCCATACATAGAAAATATTCGTTCAGAAAAATACCGAACTGTAGACAAGTCATGTGTTATATAAATAATTGCAAGATTATGGACACGCTGCAGACTCTGAAGCAACTGCAGAATCTCCACCCTAACGGATGCGTCTAACATTGATACAGGTTCATCAGCAATCAACAGCTTTGGCTCTAAAATCATTGCTCGCGCAATAACTAAACGCTGCTGCTGCCCTCCGCTTAACATATGCGGGAATTTCGGTAAATAGTCTTCAATGGGAGCTAGTTTAACCTCTTCTAAAACCTGTTTAATTCTGTTTTCTCTTTCTTTTTTACTTTTAATCCCATTTATTTTCATGGGTTCTTCTAAAATTGTTCTAGTGTCCATAAATGAAGGCAGTGCTCCATACGGATCTTGTTGAATATAACCTACTTTTGACCGATACTCTTTCAATTCATCTTTATCAAATTCAGCTACGTTTTTGCCTTGAAAATATAGTTCTCCCTTAGTAGGTTTGTGTATTCCAAGAATTGTCTTAGCCAGCGTACTTTTTCCACAACCACTCTCACCGACAATTGATACGGTTTCTCCTTGATATAATTCAAAAGTAACACCATCTAAAGCACGTACGTCACCTGCTTTGAAAAATCCCATCCTTCTAATCTCAAACCAAGTGTGCAAATCAACCGCCTTGAGAATAGGTTCGTTCTGTTCTGCCGGTTCGTTTTGTAACTTTACAGCTAAATTAGGCATGTTTCTTCTCCCCCATCTCATTATATAACCAGCATTGAACTTGCTGATCGTGTTCTAATTCCGTCGGTATTGGATGCTCAGAGCATTTTGCAAAACGTTTATCGCAGCGCTCAGCAAACCTACAGCCTGTTGGCGGATTAATCAATGATGGTGGCTGTCCCGGAATAAACACTAACTCTTTATCTTCACGCAGAGTCGGTACGCTGTCCATTAGTTTTCGCGAATAAGGATGTCTTGCTTCAGTATAGAAATACTGTGCATGACACTGTTCAACCATTTCGCCTGCGTACATCACCGCAACTTCATCTGCCAACTCACTTGCGGTACCGATATCATGTGTAATTAAAATAAATGTTGTACCAAAATCTTGTTTAATCTTTTTTAACACATTCATTAGATTCGCTTGAGTTAACAAGTCTAGTGCCGAAGAAGGTTCATCAAGCACTACTAACTCAGGATTAGTAACCAACGCCATGGCAATTGTTGCCCTCTGCCGCATTCCACCGCTTAATTCAAACGGATATCGACTTAAAAAATCCAGTGGTAATCCGACAATCTTAAAAATTTCACTGGCTTTCTGAATTGCCTCGGCTTTATTTATATCTTTCTCATGCAGCAGCAAGGGTTCTGCAATTTGATCTTCAATCCTAATAACAGGATTCAATGAATTCATCGCAGCCTGCGGCACCATGGCAATTTTCTTCCAGCGAATCTCTTTCCGAAATTGTTCGTCACTATATTTCATTATATCAATTCCGTCAAGAATAATTTCACCCGAATAATCGGTAACATTACGAGGAAGTAGTCGTAAAATAGCTCTCAGTAAGGAAGTCTTACCACAACCTGACTCTCCTACTATAGCTAAAGTTTTACCAGCCTCAAGTTTAAAACTAACATCGTCTACCGCTTGTACGGCTCCTTTAGTTGTTTTAAAATAAAGTTTAAGATTATTAACTTCTAAAAGCACATTCTTATCCATTATTATAACCCCCTCAGCCGTGGGTTAAAGATTCGGTCTAGTGCAAATCCGACCATTGCAAAACCCAATCCTGTTATCACCAATAACACAGCCGGTTCTAATACCCAATAGAAATGTCCTGTAAATAAAGCTCCTTGTGAATATGCATCATTGAGTAGTTTACCCCAAGTAGGCAGCACCGGATCACCTAATCCAAGTACAGCCAAAGTAGCTTCCAAAAATACATATGATGGAATCTGTGTTACAAACTGAGGTATTAGCACAGGAATCACTTTGGGAATCATATATCGGAATATAATTCTTTTATTACTGGCCCCATAAGCTTTTGCCGCTTCAATATATCCAGATGATTTTACCTGTAAAAACATGGAACGATATGATAAGATACCTGAACCGAAAATGCCCAATAGAATAGTTACTCCTAACATCATCCAGATGCTGCGGGAATAAAACATACCGACCATAATCAAAATTGGCAGTAACGGTAAAATCATTACAACTTCATTAATTCTTCTAATCACAGTATCAACCCAACCACCATACCAAACACTGCAGGCGGCTAGTACCATTGTGGCTAAAGACGAGCCTACTGCTGCTAAAAGCCCAAATGCCAAAGCAACCGGTGCTCCCCACAATAAAGCTACCGTAATGTCACGGCGCAGGTGATCCGTACCTGCTAACCCATGTAACTTACCATAGACAATAAGATCAGCGTCAATAGAAGATTCTTCTTCAAACAGTAAGCCTTCCACGACAAGCCTATATGTCCCTTTTAAAACTGCATCTGGGTTTTTAGGATCAGCGAAAAGTGCTTTTTCGGGAAAAACTCCGCCAAGCTTATTCGTCAGCTTACTATCCTGAGAAATTCGATAGGATTCAGAATGGCGTAATGTCATATCAGTAAACATTATTTCCCGCCCGTCTGGTGTAATCCATTTTAAAGTGACAAATGGTCTAGCTGATTTAAATTTTGACTTAAAAAATATACTTAACTCTGAAGGAAATCCGTCATATTGATAGTCAAATTCAAATTCTATATCGGAAGTAGAAAAACCATCATAATCTGTTACAGTCTTTAAATCAGGATTTTCGCTGCTTTTAAGCACAATAGTAAGCGGCTGCTTTTCTTTATAGAAAAAATTCATCCATGCAGGACGAGCGTTACGAGGAGTCTCAATCCAAATAGCATCTCCACCCCTCCATAATCTAACCGCTTCACTATACGGTATCGTGATCAACGTATAGATTGCAAGTATTATCAGTAATCCAATTAAAATTAATCCGGCAACAGCGGAAGGATACTTTTTGATTTCTGAAAATGCATTTATGATTCCTCTCATGATTTATTACCCTCCACTCCTAGTTTAACTCTGGGATCAACTACTGCATAAATGATATCTAAAAGGAAAACCGTTATTGCTAGCAGATATGCATAAACAACTACAGTAGCCACTATTACAGGGGTGTCAAACATATTAATCGCCTGCTGTGTTAAACGTCCAATTCCTGGCCAAGAAAACACTGTTTCTAAAACAATTGCCCCTGTCCATAAGCTGATTAATGTTAATGCAAAACTGGTAATAATTGTCGGCAGGGTCGGTCTTAAAACATAACGCCTCTCAATTACCGATGATGGTAATCCTTTTGCTTTAGCCATCTCAACGTAATCCTCACTGGAATATATTAAGAAAAATGTACGCCAATGATATGAAGTAATAAATACACTGCTGACAACAATTGAAGATACCGGTAATATCATGTGCTTTAATACACTTAGTGCATAAAGAAACCGATTACTCGGCGGCGGGGCACTTACCATACCACCAAAAGGCAACCACCCTAAAACTGCAGCAAATAAAAGAATAAGAAATATACCGAAAAACCACGCCGGTGCTGCAGATGTCGGTGCCAAAGCAACGACTATTTTATCAATTACACTGCCATAGCGTCGCGACAAAAACAATGCAAACGTAATACTAATAAAGAATAACAGCAATTGGCCTGTAGCCATCAATAACAAAGTGGGAAACAAACGTTCCCCTAAAATATCACGCACTTGCCGTGAACCGGAATCACTTAAAAGATACTCCGCTCGACCTAAATTTAATGTCAGGCCATTAATTAAATACTCATGACTTCTTGCCCAAAATGGTCTATCTAAATTTAAGCGTTCAAGCTCAAGTTGATATAATCTTTCCTCATACTCTTTCTTTTCAACATGATTTAAATCACGAACGCTTTCGTCGGCCATTACTCGTAATCCGACTTGTTCTTTAATTTGTCCTTTGCGAATATCATCTACATAACCGCCCCCATTAGCAATAATAATTGCTAGGTACACACCGATAATAACTGTAATAATTAAAACAAGTCCGCGAGCCAAAGTATATCTGAGTAACCTGGCAATATTGCTTTTCAACCCAGGTTTCTTCGGGGGTGTTTTAGTCTTTTCTATCGCCATATTAAGCATAACTTAACCTCCATACTAACCTCAATAACAAACAAGCTAAAAGACGGGGGACCGTGGACAACCCCGCCCCCGTCTTGTTAATAACACTTATATTTGAACTAACAACATTATGGTAATGTTACAAATACATGGTGTTCAAAGGAAGCTCCTCCTACTAACTTAGGTAATGCAACTACTTCTAGGGTATTTGAACCTACTGGAAGTGCTTTAAGTTCTTCAGCACTGATAGTAACCTCAAACTTACCATCAGCAACACCTGTACCTTGACCACTTAAAACTACGTTGCCTGCTCCGTCCAATACAATATACTTAATTTCACTAATATCTTCCAGTGCATAAGGTTCGCCGTTGAAGGTAACCTCTACGTTAAATTTAGCGTCTGCACCTTTAGCTACTCTAGCCGGTCCGGATACATCTAATTCAGCGATATGAGGCTCTTCAAACATAGCCCACTTATCAGCTGGTTCGGAGTAATCTTCGAACCGTTTCAAATGAACCATCTTCTCAAGCGGGAATGCCCGTTCTAAATACATAGGACCGTCACCAATATAGAAGTGGCCTTTTGATTCATACCAAGCTTTTGCATTTGCATAGCGAGTTTGGATTTCCTCTTCGCTGATATAGTCACTTAAGAAATCAGCATATGGTAGGAAATCATCTTCAATAGCTACATCCAAGTATTTTGCAAGAATCGGAATACTAGGACCAGCTTCAAAGCCAAGCCATTCACACTCTAACTCATTTGCTTTTGAAGATGAGAATGCCAACTCACCGTTGACTTCAGCCAACATACCTAATGCTAAGGTATGCCATGGAGCTTTACCGTAATCATAGTATACTGCAAATATATCGGAGATATTTTGTTCTGCATCTAAACTCCAGCTATCTGAATAGAGTTCATATACAAATGGATCTTCAGATAGAATTTTAATTCCCTTAAACACTTTTAGTGTTGTTTGTAATCCGCCTTCTTCAGACTTGTCATAGTAAGGGCTTTCAGGATAGGCTCGATCCCAACTTAACACATATGTGAACAGCATATCACCTATAGTGTACGGGCTGCCATCATGCCACTTAGCTGTGTCGAACAAGTCTTCACGATAGTGAACAACACTCTTGCGCAGAGCTGTTACGCCTTCAGGCCATTTTTCATCAACAGTAATAAATCTCTGCTCGACTGGATCCCATTCTGCCCATGCATCACCTGGAACCTCAATCTCAGGAGCAAAATCAAGTGTTACCCAATCAAGTGATTTACTGACCGGAAGACCTTCTTTTACAGTAACATCAAGTTTTTCAATTCTATGCGGTCTATAGTTACCAGTAAACGGATCCGAGATAAAGCCTCGATCAAATGTAGCCCTAATCGGCATTTGGTCTTGTGACCAGTTAGAACCAGCAACAGCATTCCAAGGATCAACTAGTACCTGCGGTAATGCAATTGTTACACTGCCGCCTACTTCATCATATCTGCGAAGTGTCGGTGCCCACAAAGCAGTACCTGCAACATATCCTGCTAAATCAGAAGCTACCGAAATTTCGCTTCTTACAGGAGTAAATGACATTTGGTCTACAATAAAAATACACGGCGAATCTTGGAAACCAAGTTCTAAAGCACGCTCATAAATTGCTTTTCTTTCTTCCATAGTATTAAACTCGCGATTATAAAGTGCGTCAGCAATATCAGCTAATTCTGGAATCGGATCAAGTGCTTGGAACCGAGGTGCAGGCATTGATCTATCAGTATACATTTGGTTAAATATATGTCCCTGATCGCGATAAACTACTGGAGCCAGCCAGCCACCGGTATAAACGTTCCATTCGCCAAGCCATGGATCGCCCATTAACCAAATTGGAGACGCCTCTGCACCGGTTCTATAATCAATTACAGTTTTGAAACCAATGCTTTCAAATTGCTGTGCAACATAATCCCCAAGCTGCTTACGCTCATCCTCACTACGAGCGAGAACTAGGATCTCAACAGGCTCTCCATTATAATGCCATATCCCGTCAACTAATTCTGCTCCCATATTAACCATTTCTTCGGAAATGATTTCGTTAGCAGCGTCTGGGTTATAGGCATATTTCAATTCAAGCTCTCTGATTTTTTCAATTACTCTAGAATAATCAACAAATGATCTGTTTAACAGAGTATACTTAGGAACTGCCAAACCGCCAAAAATCTCTTGAGCAATGTAATCACGATCGACTAACATGTTTGTAGCTTCACGGATTCTGCGATTACCCAACGGATTTAAACGACCATCATTGAATTCTGGTCCAACTGTATTATATGTGATTTCGTTATAAGAACCAAATGAATTATAATAATCTAAAGCTTGATCGCTTTTTACCGTATTAAAGGAAGTTATATCAGAAGATGAATTTGCCCAAACATCAATATCGCCGGCTTGAAGCCTGGATACTGCAGTAGCAACATTTTCTTCTAGAACAAAAATTACTTCGTCAACCCAAGTTCCTGTGCGTTCTTGAGCAGTAGCTGTAAACGCAAGACTAAACAACATAACAACGACTAAAACAACACTAAACTTACGACTAGACAAACTTGTCACCCTTTCATTTTTAAAGATTTTAGCAATTAACGAAGACAGTGTTTATTAAGTAACACCCTAATGCTTGTCCTCCTAATAGACTCCTCCTTTCATAAAAAGCACACCTTGACAATCCCACTAAATTATAACTAAACTCTTTGGATTACTATTCTCTTTAAATTGCAGATTTCCTTCAAGAAACCCAAGTGTTTTTCAAAAATCAGTAA
>JAAZMN010000209.1 GCA_012798795.1 Bacillota bacterium
GCACGCAAATTAAATTTCACTGTTAAGAAAACTATGCGTGTAGCTCAGCAGTTGTATGAAGGGCTTAATGTGGGAGAAGGAAATGTAGGTTTGATAACTTATATGCGGACAGATGCTGTGAGAGTAGCCAACGAAGCTGTAACTGAAGTCCGTGGTTTGATAAATGAAAAATTTGGTACTGATTTTTTACCTCAGAAACCGCGAGTGTATCGTTCTAAATCAGGAGCGCAAGAAGCACATGAAGCAATACGACCGACCAGTGTGTTTCGCACTCCAGAAGAACTTAAAACACATCTTAATCGCGATCAGCTGCGATTATATCGTCTAATATGGGAAAGATTTGTTGCCAGCCAGATGGCTTCGGCAATCACCTATACCGTAACTGTGGATATTACAGTCCAAGATTATATGTTTCGTGCTTCAGGATCACAAATTAAATTTCCCGGCTTTATCCAAGTATATGTTGAAGGACAAGATGATACTGAAAAAAATAGCCGCACGTTGCCGGAACTAAAGGAAAACGAAATTGTCAATTTGAAAGACTTAAATTTAAAACAGCATTTTACCCAGCCGCCACCACGTTATACCGAAGCGATGCTGGTCAAAACTCTTGAAGAAAATGGGATTGGAAGACCAAGTACTTATGCACCAATTATCGATACGAATCTTAGACGCGGTTATGTGTTTTTAGAAGACAAACGATTTAAGCCAACTGAACTTGGAATAATCGTTGTAGAAATTTTGAAAGAAAATTTTGCATATCTGCTCGATGTTGATTTTACAGCATCCATGGAACAAAAACTGGATGAAATTGAAGAAGGAAAAGCAAACTGGGTCGAAATTATTGATGATTTTTATCAGGAATTTGCCAAAGATCTTAAAAAGGCTCATGATGAATTAGAGAAAGTGGAGATCCAAGATGAAGTTTCCGATGTAGAATGCAGTAAATGCGGTGCTTTTATGGTGATAAAATGGGGAAGATTCGGGAAGTTCCTTGCATGTCCTAATTACCCGGAATGCAAAAACACTAAATCATTATTGAATGAAATTGGAGTCAAATGACCTGATTGTGCTGATGGTGAAATAGTTGAACGCAGAACAAAAAGAGGCCGATTGTTTTACGGATGCTCGAACTACCCGGATTGTCAATTCTCAACTTGGAGAAAACCAATAAATGAAAAATGTCCCAAATGCGGACAACTAATGGTGCTAAACAAGGAAAAGCATCCTATTTGTATTAACAAGGAATGCTCTAATTAATGACAACTAATACATTTTTAAGTTTTCAGCGGTCAAGCTTTCATCAGGATTTCCGAAATACTATGATATGTTTGAACGGAGTATTATTATGGATCAAATCACAAATTACCTTCAATATCTTCAAGTACAAAGGAATCTGTCTGATAATACTATCAAGGCATACAAACGGGACTTGACATGCTTTTCTGATTTTGTTAAAGAGTATTGGCAGATAGACCTGACTCAAGTCGATCATCATTTAATACGTGATTATCTTGCGGTACTGCATAGAAAAGGGCATCAGCGCAGTACCATATCACGACAGCTTGCAGCTATTAGAGGCTTCTATAAATATTTAGAAAGATTCTCATTAATTGAATCTAATCCTACACTAGCGATTAAACTGCCAAAACGAGCAAAACATTTACCACAAACTCTAACTGTTGATGAAGTAAATATGTTGTTATCCGGTATCGATACAAAAACTCCTTTAGGATTACGCGATAAAGCGATATTTGAATTGTTATATGCTGC
>JAAZMN010000026.1 GCA_012798795.1 Bacillota bacterium
ACTAAACCGGCAAAAAAATTTAGATACATTAATCTCCGCGGATTTTGGTACAGCTCAATATATTCTGCCACACTTGCCTTTTCCATGGCAGAACTGACTTTATCTAATTTCTTGATTAAAGTCTCAATTAATCCTGAACTAATATCTTTCATCCCTTTTCCTCCTTAGGCTTATAGTATGAAAAAAACTCCTCTGCTATTCTGCAGAGGAGTTTGTTATTACATTATTACATCATGACATCTTTTACAAATATGCTTGTCACTCATTTTACCCACGCTATCCAATCGTCGCCAACAGCGATGGCATTTTTCATCTTCTGCCAATTCAACTACTACTTCTATTTCATCATCATCCTCATCGGCAGTAACTAACTTAACATCAGAAACAATATACAGCATACTTAAAGAATCTGCAAATGGCTGTAATTGACTGATGTGCTCCTTGCTGCCAATAATGGTTATCACGGCATCATTTGAACTTCCCAGTTTTTTATCGCTGCGCGCTTCTTCAAGAGCCTTGGTAACTAAATGTCTGACTTCCAGCATTTTGCTCCAGTTTTTTTCAATAGCCTCATTATAATAATCATCTGGGAGTTGATCCCATCTAGTAAGATGAACACTTTTAATATCATCTGTTTTCGGTAAATGCTGCCAGATTTCATCAGCTGTAAAGGCCATCATCGGTGCAATTAATTTAACGAGTTCAACTAAAACCGCATGCATTGCAGTCTGTGATGAACGGCGTTCTAAACCATTTGGCAGATCACAATAAAGACGATCTTTTAATACATCTAAATAAAATCCACCAAGCTCCACCGAACAGAATTGATAAATACTGTGATAAACAATATGAAACTCATATTGGCGATAAGCTTCTCTTACCCGATCACTTAATTTAGCCAGCTTGTACAGTACCCATTGATCAATCTCTGTTAAATCACTGTACGCAACAGTATCCACAGCCGGATCAAAGTCCTTAAGATTTCCAAGAATAAAGCGAGCTGTATTACGAATGCGCCGATATGCATCAGACAATTGTTTCAGAATATCTGGCGACACCCGAATATCAGCACGATATTCTGATGAAGCCACCCACATTCTTAAAATATCTGCTCCGTAACGTTCGATCACCTGCCGCGGTTCAATAACATTGCCCAGAGATTTGGACATTTTTTTGCCTTCTCCGTCAACAACAAACCCATGAGTTAAGACACTTTTAAACGGTGCAGTGTTAAAAACTGCTGCTGAAGTTGATAAAGAGGACTGGAACCAACCACGATGTTGATCACTGCCTTCTAGGTAAAGATCAGCAGGCCAACCCAAATCATCTCGCTGCTGTAACACAGATGCATGAGATACCCCGGAATCAAACCAAACATCCATAATATCCTTTTCTTTAGTAAATTGAGTACCTCCGCATTTTGGACAGACAAAATTTTCCGGCAGCAGATCCTTTACATCTCTAGCCCACCATGCATCACTACCCTCTTGTCTAAAGACTTCAGCAATATGTGCTGTGGTATCCTTATTGATAATAGCATCGCCGCAGTCATCACAATAAAAGAGTGGAATAGGAACACCCCAAATGCGCTGTCTGGAAATACACCAATCTTCCCGATCTTTTACCATATTAGTTATTCTATCAATACCCCAACTTGGAATCCATGTGACTTCTTTTATTGCATCTAACATTACCTGCCTGAACCCACTTATTGAGGCAAACCACTGTTCAGTACCACGGAAAAATACCGGTTCCTTACAGCGCCAACAGTGAGGATATGAATGGCTGATAAAATCAAGTTTTAAAAGAGCACCTGCTTTGTCTAGATCTTCAGTAACAATTTTGTTGCTGTCAAAAATCGGAATTCCTGCGTACTTACCGGCTTCTTCAGTGAATACACCCTTTTCATCTACCGGCGCAAAAACAGGCAGCCCATATTTTAGTCCAATAATATAGTCCTCTTGACCATGTCCTGGTGCAGTATGAACAC
>JAAZMN010000210.1 GCA_012798795.1 Bacillota bacterium
GCACCTATGTGGTTAGAATGGAGAAGACGGTCAAAACATAGAGTAAAATAGCAGGATAAACTCCGAAGGGTCCGTATGGTAATCCTTCGGAGTTTTGTATATAATAGAGGTAAAAAGGGGTGAATATTGTGAAATACGAATTGATCAAGAAAATGATTTCAGCAGGATTAGGATTGGCTATTTTTACCAAAGAAAAAGCCTATGAAATAATTCAAGATTGGGTAAATGAAGGACAAATAAGTAAAGCCGAAGGAGAGATACTGCTGGAATCCTGGATAGATAGAATTGAGAGCGAACGGGAGGAAATTGGTTCAAAAATTAACGCAGAAGTTGCGGAAATTATTGATAAGGCAGGTTTCGTAACTCGTAAATGCTACAGTGAACTAGAAGAGAAGGTTCAAAACCTTGAGCTGAGAATCATTAGTTTGGAACAAAAGCAAAAATCAATGTCGGAGTGAAAAGGAAAGGTGAGGGATTATGCCTTTAGCAATTAATAGGCGTTATCGTCATTTTAAGAGGTACCGCCAAATCGGGGAAGTTTTACTGCATCACGGATTTGGGTATCTGCTGCAGCAGATTGGTCTAGCTTCACTATTATCCCCATTTAAGCGGCTAAAGGCCATAAAAGTCGAGTCTGCCGAAGAGCTCTCTTTAGGTGCAAGATTGCGTATGGTTATGGAGGAATTAGGACCTACTTTCATTAAATTTGGTCAATTGATGAGTACACGCCCGGACATTGTGCCACCTAGTATTATAAAAGAGCTTGAGGGACTTCAGGATGATGTAACTCCAATTTCTTTTTCCAAGATTAAAAGTCAGGTGGAACAGGAGTTGAAAAGGCCAATTACAGAGGTCTTTAAAGATTTTCAAATTCAGCCTTTGGCAGCAGCTTCTATTGGACAAGTTCATCGAGGAACTCTGCTCGATGGGACAGAAGTAGTTGTAAAGGTACGACGACCTGAAGTGGAGACTGTTATTGCTACCGATTTGGAGATTATGTTTCGTTTAGCTCATGCCATTGAAGAACGTTGGGGTAAGACTGTTATTGATTGTGTGGAGTTAGTCAGTTATTTTTCAAAAATGATTCGCGAGGAACTAGATTACAAAAGAGAAGCTAGAAATATTCAGCGATTTAGACATCAGTTCATCAATAATCCGGATGTAATAATTCCCAGGGTGCATTTAGAGTTTTGTACCAAAAAGATCCTTACTATGGATTATATTGAAGGATTGAAATTGCGAGATCTGACACTGTTGAATGAGTATGGTATTGATCTGCCAAAACTAGCTGATATAGCTGCAGGTGCTTTTATTGAACAAGTTTTTAAACATGGATTTTATCATGGCGACCCTCATCCCGGGAATTTGTTGGTGACAGCAGACGGGAAACTGGTATTCCTAGATTTTGGTATTGTCGGGCGGCTTGATGAAAAAACAATGAAATCACTGGCAAAGTTCATTGTAGCTATTACCAAACAAGATGTAGATTCAATTTTAGATGTTTTTGAAGAATTGGAAGCTTTTACTCAAAGACCGACACGTGAAATGTATCTTGCAATTAACGAATTAGTTGATGAATATTACGGAAGAACACTTGAGGAACTGGATTTCAGCATGATTGCCGAGGATTTGCTGGATTTTACACGACAATACCCCATTAAACTGTCCCCTGATTTAACTTTACTTGTAAAATCACTGGTGACAATTGAGGGTGTCGGTGCACGTTTGGTTCCGGATTTTAATGTTATGGAAGTTATTGAACCATTTGCCAGGGAATGGGTTAAAGAGAATTACAGTGCCGGGCATTTGGCAGGGTTAGCATGGGAACATACACGTGATTGGGCAAAAATTCTTTTTAGACTGCCGGAACAAGTTGATTCAACATTGGATATTTTAAAAAATGGAGAGTTAGAAATCCAGGTGCATTATTCCGGTTTAGATAAATTAATCAACCGATTGGATGTTGCTTCCAACCGGTTGACAGCAGGATTAATTATAGGTGCTTTAATTGTCGGTTCTTCTTTTATTTTAGTTATGGGACAAGGACCGAAATTGTTAAATGTGCCCTTAATCGGGTTGCTTGGTTACTTGTTAGCTGGAATGATAGGAATTTGGTTACTAATATCTATTTTGCGATCTGGGCGGTATTAATTCTTATCGTTAGTCATCATTAGTATAATAACTGGATTTGATTACAAATATATAAGGAATATTGCGGTACAGCTCACTATAATCCAGACCATATCCTACTAAAAACTCGTTAGGCACTGTAAAGCCGACGTAGTCCACGGGAATATTAACCTCACGATTGACCTGTTTGTCTAGTAAAGTACAGATTTTTAGACTGGCCGGTTTTCTGATGGATAGATTGTTCAGTAAATAACTTAAAGTTAAACCGGAATCTATAATATCTTCAATAATTAAAACGTGTTTGCCTTCTATACTTTCTTCTAAGTCTTTTGTGATTCGAACTACACCAGAAGACTGGGTAGCAGTGCCATAGCTGGAAATACCAATAAAATCCATTGATACCGGAACTTCAATGTGCTTAGCCAGATCAGCGAGGAACATTAAACCTCCTTTGAGTATACATAAGAGCAGTATTTCCTTGCCCTGGTAATCTTCAGATATTTGTTCTGCCAGTTCCCGAACTCGGTTTTGAATTTCTTCTTCACTGATAAGAATGCGTTCAACAATGTCCATTACCATCCTTGTTTCTCCTTTCCTTGGGCTTTCTTCAATCATACTATTGTCCATTAAGAAAATCAAGATGGTTCATTGCAGGTTATTGATATATAAACATAGAATTTAAAATGGTTAGGGGGAAGACGATGCTAAAGAAGAAATGGTTGATTAGACCTCATAGTAATGAGATAGCTTTGATGAGCAATTCCTTAAATGTTTCAGAAATAACGGCTAAGATTTTGATTGATAGAGGGATTCAATCCATAGATCAGGCACGAACTTTTCTTTATCCCAAGTATGAAAATTTACACTCGCCGTGGTTATTACCTGATATGGAACCGGCGGTTAAACGAATAAAACAAGCATTAGAAAACAATGAACATATTACTATATATGGTGACTATGATGTCGATGGTCAGACTTCAGTTGCCCTTCTTTTGTATGTTTTACGAAGTCTGGCATCTGATATAAACACTATAGACTATTATGTACCTAACCGAATTGAAGAAGGTTATGGTTTACATAAAGAGGCCTTACAGACAATAGCTGAGGTTAGTTCTTTAGTAATAACAGTTGATTGTGGAATTGCAGCAATCAATGAAGCTGATTTTGCCCGGAGTATCGGTTTAGATTTAATTATTACGGATCATCATGAGCCTGGATTACAACTGCCAGAAGCAGTGGCTGTGATTAATCCGAAGTGCCATGAAAGTAAATACCCTTTTACAGAACTTGCCGGTGTAGGAGTAGCTTATAAATTAGTTCAAGCCTTGGCAGAGAGTTATGGAAAAGATTTTTGTCAATGGCTTGATCTTGTGGCATTAGGAACCGTTACTGATTTAGTACCGTTAGTAGATGAGAATAGGATATTTGTTAAATTGGGTTTGAATCAATTAGAGCATTCTTCAATTCTAGGATTAAGAGCTTTGCTGCAGGTCTGTAATATTAAACCGCCTTATAATACTTCGGATTTGGGTTTTAAATTAGGTCCAAGATTAAACGCAGTTGGGCGGATGGGAGAACCCGCACGAGGGATTGAACTGCTGATCAGCAGCGATAATGAAGAGGCTTTTAAATTAGCCGGCGTGCTTGACTCTGAGAATAAACTGCGTCAGCATATTGAAGTTGAAATTTTTACTGAGGCAGTATCTATGATTGAAGCTAACGGTTGGAATAAGGAACCGGTAATTGTAATCGCCAATGAAAAGTGGCATGCAGGTGTAATTGGTATTGTAGCTTCGCGCTTAGTGGAGAAATATTATCGGCCTACAGTAGTAATAGCAATTGAAGACGGTGTGGGCAAAGGCTCTGCCCGCAGTATTTCAGGTTTTAATTTATATGCCGGACTTGGTGCATGTAAAGAATTATTGTTAGAGTTCGGCGGGCATGAAATGGCAGCTGGACTTTCAATTGATGTTAAATGCATTACTGCCTTACGGAAGAAGTTATCTCAATTAGCCGCTGAGACTCTTTCACCTGAAGACTTTATTCCCAAAGTCAGGATTGATTCAAAGATCGATCTTAAAGAAATAGATGTTCAGTTGCTTAATGAATTAAAGCTGTTGGAACCATTTGGCATGGGGAACCCTACTCCTGTTTTTAAGGTGTCGGGTTCGGTATTAAATACAAGAGCTATGGGAATAGATGGTGATCATTTACGCTGTTGTATTCAGGATCAAGACGGTGAAATGATAGAAGCCGTCGGTTTTGGTATGTATCAGGCAATGCAGGATTATGAGAAATATCGAGAACAGATAGATTTTGCAGTGTATCCTCAACACGGGTATTACGATCCAAACAAATTTGAGCTGATATTGAGGGATTTTCGGATTTCTGGTGAGGCTGAAACCTATATTGAAGATTGGATTATCAGCCGCTATCCCTGGGTACTGCCGCAGACTTTTCAAGATGTATCTCATATTCATACACCACTTGATATAGATAATACTGTAATTAATAGATGCTCAGGAGTTAATATTATAGATTGCAGAGGCAGCTGGGATAAGAAGAAAGAATTAATGAATCGCTCCGGTGCTCATAAACATGTACTAATATATACAGCCAGTCCTGAAAGAGCATTAACATTATGCCGTAGTTTACGAATTGCAGTTCCTAATGGCAATAAGTTTATCGGTTTTGAGCATGAGTTAATTACTGAAGCTGAACGGCAGGAGTTAAATGAATTAATAGATTTTGGTACTTTGAGATGGATTGTATCAACAGGGGTATGGTTATCTAATCGGAAATGGGATCAAATAGTATTATATGATGCGTTTTGCGACGCTAGGTTAATATATAATTTAATTAATCAGTTAAATACTCAAGGGGAGCTTATATTCCTATATGGGAAGAAAGACTGTCATTGGCTGCAGGGGAAAGTTCAAAGTATGTTTCCTAACCGTGAAATACTGGCAAGATTTTATCTCGGACTTATAAAGAACAAAAAAGAAATTTCTATGGATGAAATAGAGAATCTTGCTAAAGGATGGCATTTAAGCGAAAGCACCATGTACAGTCTTGGTATTTTTCAAGAGTTAGCATTAATTGAAAAAGAGGATAATATAGTGAAAATCATGCCGAAGCCGGCTCAAAGACTAGACTTAAATACTTCAGTTTTGTATAATAAATGTATTACTAAACGCGAACAATGTCTGGCATATTTGCAGCTTTGTTTAGAAAGGGGCTTTATAGATGAATTTAAAGGACAAGATTAGAATAATTGAGGATTTTCCTAAACCGGGCATTAGTTTCAAAGATATTACTACTTTACTTGAAGATCCTGAGGCGTTTCAGCATTCCATTAAAAAAATGGCTGAATTTTGCCGCCAAAGGCCCGTTGATATAATCGTAGGAATAGAGTCACGCGGATTTATTCTAGGAGCTCCTTTGGCTTATGAGCTTGGAGTGGGTTTTGTATTAGTTCGTAAGTCTGGGAAACTGCCGGGGGAAGTTTTAAGGGTTGAATATGATCTTGAATATGGTACAGATGCATTGGAAATTCATAAAGATTCGATTAAGCCCGGAATGAATGCTGTTTTAATTGATGATTTATTAGCTACTGGCGGTACTATCAGAGCTGCTGCCGAGCTGGTTGAACAAGTAGGTGCTGCTATTACCGGCTTTGCTTTTTTGATTGAACTTGAGTATTTAAATGGTCGGGATAAGCTTAAAGACTATGATATTTTAACACTGGTGAAATATTATAAATAAGTAATTTGAAAGAGGTGATACTTTGAATCTTGAGTCCTTACTCGAGCGGATAAAATCATATTATCCGGAAGCTGATTTTGCATTAGTGACAAAAGCATACAATTTTTCAAAGCAAGCTCATGAAGGACAGTTTCGTGATTCTGGTGAGCCTTATTTCAATCATCCATTTGAAGTAGCATGTATCCTTGCAGATTTGGAACTGGATATGGATACTATAGCGGCGGGTTTACTTCATGATGTTATTGAAGATACTCCGGTGACTTGTGAGGATGTTAAAAAAGAATTCGGTGTTCAAATTCTAGCATTGGTTGACGGAGTTACTAAATTAGAAAAGCTGCCTTTTACAAACAGATATGAGCAGCAAGCGGAAAACCTGCGCAAAATGATTTTTGCCATGGCTAAGGATATTAGAGTCATCTTGATTAAACTCGCCGATAGATTGCATAATATGCGGACGCTGCGGCATGTTGAACCGGAACGTCAGCGGCAGACAGCTCAAGAAACTTTAGATATATATGCCCCTTTGGCTCATCGCTTAGGTATATGGGCAATTAAGTGGGAAATGGAAGATTTAGCTTTTAGATATCTATGGTCTAAAGAATATTACACTTTAGTTAAACTCATTGCAAAGAAGCGGCAGGAACGTGAAGGCGATCTCAATCTGGTAATGGAGATTATTAAAGACAAATTAGACGAACTTAATATTCAAGCTGAACTGCAAGGCCGTCCAAAGCATTTATACAGTATTTATCAAAAAATGCAACGGCAGGATAAATCAATTGATGAAATATATGATCTGCTTGCTTTAAGGGTAATTGTCGACTCGGTCAGGGATTGCTATGCAGTTTTGGGTGCAATTCATACGCTGTGGAAGCCGATACCTGGAAGATTTAAAGATTTCATTGCAATGCCTAAGTCCAATATGTATCAATCACTGCACACATCAATTATTGGTCCAGAAGGCGAGCATTACGAAATTCAGATCCGCACTTGGGAAATGCACCGCATTGCCGAAAAAGGTGTAGCAGCTCACTGGTTATATAAAGAAGGCTATGATAAGAAAAATTCTTTTGATGACAAGGTTCAGTGGCTTCGCGAGGCCATCGAGTGGCTGCAGGAAATGAAAGATCCTCAAGAATTTATGGAAACTTTGAAAATTGATCTATTTGAGGATGAAGTATTTGTATTTACGCCAAAAGGAGATGTAAAGTGTCTGCCTAACGGTGCAACACCAGTTGATTTTGCTTTCGATGTTCATACAGATATTGGATTAAGATGTGCGGGGGCTAAAGTAAATGGTCGCATTGAACCTCTTGATTATCAATTAAAGAATGGTGAATTTGTTGAAATAATTACGAGTAAAACAGCTAATCCCAGTCGAGATTGGTTGTCATTTGTGAAGACTTCTAAAGCAAAAAATAAGATTAGATCTTGGTTAAAGGAAGAACGCCGCGAAGAAAGTCTTGCTAGAGGTAAAGAATTACTGGAAAAAGAGATCAAAAAACACAATCTTGAGGTAAAAGAGTATATGACTGCAGAAAAGCTGCTGGAAACAGCAAAACGCTATGGTCAAAGTAATTCTGATGATTTATTGGCCAGCATTGGATTTGGCAGGGTTACAGCCTTACAAGTTGTTCAGAAATTAGCAGGTAAGGAATTAGAAGAACAGCGCCGGCAGGAATTCTTTAGCAAACAGCCAAAACAAAGGCGGCGGCGAGAGGTAAGAGGGGTTTCCATTGAAGGAGTAGACAACTTATTAATTCGCTTTTCAAAGTGCTGCACTCCCGTTCCCGGCGACGAAATTATCGGTTATATTACTCGCGGTCGCGGAGTGTCGATTCATAGGGTCGATTGTCCAAATATCAAATCTCTGTTCGCAGATAAGGGACGAAAAATTGATGTTTATTGGAATACCAATGAAACAGATTCATATCCGGTAGATTTAGAGCTGCGGGTCATTGATAGAATTAACATGCTTTCCACAATTATGAATACTATTGCAGAGGGTAAAACTAATATTGAGGCGGTTAATACTCGAAAAATGAAAGATGATATTGCTTTAATACTATTAACAGTAGACATTCATAACGTTGATCATATGGAGTCATTGATCAATCGTTTGCGACAAGTGGATGGTGTGGTGTCGGTACGACGGGCAAGTCCAACTTAATGGATAAGGAATGGTTTTTATGGATATAAAAAGGTTTTCAACGGAATTGTTTGGTGCAAATTGTTATGTTGTAGTTCATCAAAATTCAGCTGTTGTGATTGATCCGGCAGGAGTTAAAGATGAAGTTATTGCATATTTAAAGGCAAGACAAGCCAATTTATATGCAATTATCAATACACATGGTCATATTGATCATATTATGAGCAATTCATGGTTAAAAGCTGAAACTAATGCTCCTATTTGGATTCATCAAGGCGACAGCCGGTATCTTACGGATCCTGAGTTAAATCTTTCAAGTTTTATTCTAGGCGAAAAGCATATAGGTCCGGCGGCCGATAAATTCTTACAAGATCAAGAGAAAATAAAACTTGGAGATTTAGATTTAACGGTAATTCACACTCCCGGACATTCACCCGGCAGTATTTGTCTGTTAGGTGAGAGCTTTTTATTTAGTGGTGACACTTTATTTGAGTTATCCGTTGGTAGGAGCGATTTCCCTGGCGGCAATGGGAAAGTGTTAAAAGAGAGTTTAAGAAAACTAGCACGGATAGTGCCAGAAACTACGGTAGTTTACCCTGGGCACGGACAGGAAACGACTATGGAGCGAGAATTAGCCCACAATCCCTTTTTACGCTAGGAGTATCTGAAAATGCCAATACCACAGTATCAAAAACCTGTTAAATTTCAGATTGAGGCACCAAGAGCACTGCATCCGATTATTAAAGGAACGTTGACAACGTTGTTTCGCAGTGTTGAATTTGATTCAGGGCGTAGGATTAGTATCATATCTCATGACTTGGCTCAGGGTATTTTCACTGCTGTTAAGCTTGAAGGCAGTGATTATGTATGGAAATATCTGGATCAAGAGATAAATAGTCTTTGTTATAATCGGAATGATCGGGAAAAACGAGTCAAAGAGCGTATACGACTCGGTATTACGCGTGTTATCTGCCTGGAATACCAGATTCCTTTTAGCCCATGGGGAATATTAGTTGGAGTAAGACCAACCAAACTTGTCCACCGTTTAATAGACCGTAGTTTCAGCCTTGAACAGATTAAACACATTTTATCTGATGTCTATCATGTATCGCCTGCACGTCAAAAACTGCTTATCGATGTAGTTTTAAAGCAGCGGGACTTCTTTCTGTCAGATGTAAATAATCCGATAAGTATTTACGTTGGGATTCCATTTTGTCCGACTCGGTGTGATTACTGTTCTTTTGCCGCATATCCGTTAAAAACTCACGGACATTTATTACCCCAATTTTTACAAGCATTGAAAAAAGAGTTAATTTCACTAGGAAAGATGTTACAGGAGTTAGAGGTTAAGGTTCAGTCTGTTTATATAGGAGGCGGAACACCTACTACTATTAGAGGAGAAGATTTAGCTCTGCTTCTAATGATTTTAAACAAATATTTTTCTGCCAATGAGTGCCAAGAGTATACCATTGAAGCTGGCAGGCCTGAAACAATAACAGCAGATATTTTAAGAATGTTTAAGGATAATGGTGTACAGCGAATCTGTATTAATCCACAAACTATGAATGATCATACATTGAGGTTAATTGGCCGGGCACATACTGCCCATCATATTCGCGAAGCTTTTGCTCTTACACGTAAAGCAGGGATTCCCATTATTAATTCAGATTTAATTCTTGGATTACCCGGCGAAGATGTAAATGATTTTGAGTACAGTTTAGTGGAACTTGCCAAACTTAGACCGGATAATATTACTATTCACAGCTTGGCTTTAAAACGTGCAAGTATATTCGGACAAACACCGAGCGAACTGGATATCCAGCAGCATCAAGGTAAAAAAATGGCCCTATTGGCGAAAAATTATATGGAAGAACTGGGTTTTGAACCCTATTATCTTTACCGACAGCGGTATACTTTGGGTGATTTAGAAAACATCGGCTATGGGAGAAGGGGCACCGAATCCATATATAATATTCAAATGATGGAAGAAAGGCAGACTATAATAGGAATTGGTGGAGGAGCAATGACCAAGCTTGTCAATAATGACCTGAGTCTTGTTAGGCAGGCAAACCCTAAATGTCCCGCTACGTACAGCAATCAGATCGAGCAGATAATTGCTGCGAAAAAATACCAGATCAGACAGCACTTATCGGTTTGACAGATCATAGACAATAAAGTACAATAATCTTATGCACTTATAGAATACCAGAAGGGAATGGTACCATTGATTAAGAAGTTTAGAGCAATGGCGAAACCGCTTATAATCATTATTTGTGTTGCTTTTGTTGGAGGAGCGTTATATCTTGGAGGTGCCTCGTTTTTTGGTCGCGGTAATCAGTCGGTCACTTATGCGGCTATTGCTACTGTAAATGGCCAGCCTATCAATGAATATGATTTTATGAATGTTTATTATCAGCAAATAGAGTATTACCAATCAATGCTCGGGCAGTTAAATCGTCAAATGCTTGAGACAATTAGGTATAGTGCTTACGATAGATTAGTTGATAATATGCTGATTATCCAAGAAATTGAAGCACGTAATATAGAAGTACCAAAAGATGAAATTGAAGCAGAACTTGCCGATTTTAAAGAAGCATATTCACAGGAAGTTCTAGATCAATATGGTTATACTGATGATTACATTAAAGAATCCATAGCTGTTCAATTAAAGTATAACAAACTAATTTCAGAGATCTCAGGAACTATTGATGTGAGCGAACAAGCTGTTAAGGATATGTATGAGCAAGCACGCGCCAGTCATATTTTGGTGAAAGTAGACTCTGATGATGAACAAGCATGGGATGAAGCTAAGGAGCGTGCTGAATCTGTTCTTGCTGAGCTTGAACATACGGACTTTGCCGAATTGGCTAAGATGTATAGTGATGATTCAAGTGCGGAAAATGGCGGAGATATTGGATTCATCAAACGCGGTCAAACTGTGGCACCTTTCGAAGAGGCTGTTTTTAATATGGAAGTTGGCGAAGTCAGCGATTTAGTAAAATCAGAGTACGGATATCATATTATCATGGTAACCGATGTTAAGCGAGCTGAAGGTGAAGAATACGAATTAGCCAAAGAACAGTTGAGAGAAGAATTAGAGACTGAACAGCGGTATAAACAGTTTGCAAACTGGCTTACTGAACAGAAAGAACAAGCTGAAATTGTGATTATAGATCCTAAACTCATTGCGTTTAATCATGTGGTAAACGGTGAATTAGAGGAAGCAATTGCAGCTTATAGAGATGCTGTTGAAGAAGAACCTGATAATGGATATTTATATGCCTCAATGGGTAATGTCTATTCCGAGCTGGGCCAATTAGATAATGCTGTTGAATCCTACGAACAAGCTGTAGAAAAACAAGCTAATGATGGTGAACTATTCTTTATATTAGCTGCATTATATCAAGAACAAGAACAGATAGACCAAGCTGTGGAGGCTTATTTAAAAGCTTCAGAATTGATGCCCTATGATTTTTATGCTCAATATACCATTTATGTAACATTAACCGATCTTGGTGCAGAAGAAGAGGCTGAAGTAGTAAATCAAAGAATTGCTGAAATTGAAAAAATGTATGCTGAAGCCCAAGAAGCTCAAGAAGCTCAAGACGAACAAGAAACTGCAGAAGAGGCAGACGACAGCCTAATTGAAGTTGAATCAGGCTCTGAAAATGATACTAACGATACGAATGAAAGCGACATGGAAACCGAAAATGCATCAGTCGAAGCAGTTGAAGAAGAAACTGAGTAAGATTAGAGAAAAGAAATTTTACTGAGCGAGTGGTGGTTTCCACCACTCGTTTATTATCAGGTATTTGCTTTTTCTTAGGCGTGCTAGGAGGTATATGATGAAGGTAAGGCGACCGCGCGGCACCAATGACATTTTACCGGCGGAAACAAGTAATTGGCAGTTAATAGAGGCTAAAATACGTGAAATATGCTATCGGTTTGGATATCAGGAAATTAGAACGCCCATATTTGAGCACACCGAATTGTTTCAACGCGGTATAGGAGAAACTACAGATATAGTGGAAAAAGAAATGTATACTTTTTTAGATCGGGGTAGGCGAAGTATAACCTTGCGTCCTGAAGGTACTGCTTCAGTGGTGCGTGCGTTTATTGAAAATAAACTTTATGCTGCTCCTTTACCTGCAAAATTGTATTATTTAGGACCGATGTTTCGCTATGAAAAACCACAAGCCGGTAGATACCGTCAATTTTACCAATTCGGTGTGGAAGCAATCGGAAGTCTCGATCCGGTATTAGATGTGGAAATGATTATGTTACCGATTGAACTGTACAAAGAATGTGGGTTGTCTAATTTTGATGTACATATTAATAGTTTGGGATGTCCTGAGTGTCGGCCGCAGTACCGACAAGCTTTACAAGAACGGTTCATGCAGATAAAGGATAGATTTTGTAAAAACTGTCAAGCACGAATTACCCGTAATCCATTGAGAGTGCTGGACTGCAAATCCACAAAATGTCAAGAATTGGCAGAGGGGATTCCGTTGATTACTGAGTATCTTTGCCAAGAGTGCAGGACTCACTTTGAACAGGTGATTGAATATCTTAATCAGCTGAATATGGATTATGTTCTTGATCCAAAATTGGTAAGAGGGTTTGATTATTATACAAAAACGGTTTTTGAGATAATTGTACCGACTTTAGGAGCTCAAAATGCTATCGGTGGCGGTGGGCGTTATGACGGTTTGGTAGAGGAGATTGGGGGAGAGTCATTACCTGCAGTAGGTTTTGCAGTAGGTTTAGATCGATTAATGTTATCTCTTAATCAACAAGACGCTAGCGTATTTCCGCAGATTAATCCTGAAGTCTATATTGCTCATTTTGGTGGTGCTACCAAAAAAATGGCGGTTAGTCTAATTAATGAATTGCGTAAAACAGGATTATGGATAGAAATGGATTATTTGGATAGAAGCTTGCGAGCCCAAATGAAATCTGCCGATAGATTAAACTGTAATTGGGTAATTATTATTGGTGAAGATGAATTGGCTGCGAATGCGGTTAAGATTCGTCGGATGGATACAGGCAGTGAAGATGAAGTCGGTATGGATGCTGTAATTGAATATTTAATGAAACATAGAGAGGAGAACAGCAATAAATGAGCTGGAAAAGGACACATAGTTGTCAGCGGTTAAACTTAGAGCTGGTAGGAGAAAAAGTAACACTCAATGGTTGGGTGAATCGCCGCCGCGATCTTGGAGGTCTGATCTTTATTGATCTGCGCGATCGTTCCGGTTTGGTTCAAATTGTTTTCAATCCTGAAGTGCTCTCTTCTGAACAGTATAATACTGCTGAATCTCTGAGACAAGAGTATGTTATTTCGGTTACAGGAACCGTTCAACCACGACCAGAAGGTCAAGTTAATAGTGAATTAGCCAGCGGTGCCATTGAAGTTCAGGTAAATGCGCTCAAAATTTTATCTGGATCAAAAACTCCACCGTTTCATATTGATAAAACTGTAGATGTAGATGATAGTCTACTGCTGAAATATCGTTATTTGGATTTACGCCATAAACATCTACAGAAAGCACTTGAAACAAGACATAGAGTTAGTCATATTGTCAGAAATTTTCTTAATGATCACGGTTTTTTAGAGATAGAGACACCGATGTTAACAAGGTCAACTCCTGAAGGAGCACGTGATTATGTGGTTCCCAGCCGCATACATCCGGGGAAATTTTATGCACTACCGCAGTCACCTCAAATTTTCAAGCAGTTATTAATGATTGCTGGATTCGAGCGGTATTTTCAGATGGCTCGTTGTTTCAGAGATGAAGATTTAAGAGCGGATCGTCAGCCTGAGTTTACACAGATAGATGTAGAGATGTCATTTGTTGATGCCGATGATGTAATGCAGATCATGGAAGAGATGGTTATTAAAGTATTTAAAGAAATTACCGGCAAAGACATTTCCACTCCTATTCCTCGATTAAGCTATGAACAAGCAATGCTCCGTTATGGCAGCGATCGTCCTGATACACGTTTTGGGTTGGAAATTGTTGGTTTGAGTGACATACTAAAAAACACTGGATTTAAAGTTTTTTCAAATATAATTGCCGAAGGCGGTGTGGTTTGCGGCATTAATGCAAAGGGATGCGGTGCAGACTTTTCCCGCAGAGAAATCGATCAATTAGTAGAGAAAGCTAATGAATTCGGGGCTAAGGGATTGGTTTGGATTAATATAGCCGATACCATTAAATCACCGATTATTAAGTTTTTAAGTGAGCAAGAAATTACTGCAATCTGCAGTAAAATGGGAGCTGAGTCAGGAGATTTTATTCTATTGGTGGCTGATTCTAAAGAGAAAGCAGCAGATGTATTAGGCAGACTGCGGCTGCATTTAGGAGGCAAGTTAAACTTAATAGACGATAATAAGTTTAACTTTTTATGGGTGATTGATTGGCCCTTATACGAGTACAACGAGGATGAGGGGCGTTATACGGCAGCACATCATCCGTTTACAGCCCCTCATGATGATGATTTGGATTTGATGGATACAGACCCGAGTAAAGTACGTGCTAAAGCATATGATTTAGTGCTTAATGGAGTTGAACTCGGTGGCGGTAGTATTCGTATATCTCAAAGAGAAGTGCAGGAGCGAATGTTTAAATCACTAGGATTTACATCGGAAGAAGCTGAAGAGAAATTCGGATTTCTCATGGAAGCTTTCGAATATGGTACGCCTCCGCATGGAGGAATTGCATTGGGATTAGATCGATTAGTGATGCTGTTGACTGGCTCCAGCTCTATTCGAGACGTAATTGCATTTCCCAAAACTACCAGTGCTCTTGATTTAATGACAGGTGCCCCGGCGTCAGTATCAGATGAACAATTAACAGAGTTAAAGATCAAATTAAGCTAGAGGTTGAGTTTCTTGGCAATATCATGGACAATGTTAGCACCTCTTGATATAATAATTCCGGTGAGTATATAGTCTACGGTCATGAATTTCAGCGGGATACCAAGTGCACTAAAAATACCTACACAAGTCAGCCAAGAAAGCATGATTCCTATTAGACCTGCAGCAGTTGTAATATAATTTTTATCAAGGTTGGGAATTAATGTTTTTACGAGATTAGTGATAACTTCTGCTAATACAGCAAGTATCAACACCTTTTGCAGTATTAATGTTTCGATAGTAATACCTCCTTTTTATGATTTTGGTAAAGTGTATGAGCTGTCATTTAAATTTAGTACATTTCTAATTTGGGATAAAAATGGATTTTACATTTAGTTGCACATTTGCAGTTTTTATGTTAAGATTAAATTAAATCGAGCCCTGCTGTGTTCGGGATGATTGTCGGCTTCGTTATGAGCCAACACCATAACAAAGGGAATTCGGCTCTAACGGTGGAGTACACGCCTGTTAAAACTGGACGTATGAATTCGTTAGGAGAATACCCACCTGCTGAGAGCAGGTTCATTCAAGCCGACAGAACGACATAGTGGGGAAAGGTGTATTGAAGCCTCCTACTTTTAGGAGGTTTTTCTTATAGAAGGGTGCGAATAGAATGAGGTTTTGCAGAACGGAATTGATTATCGGTAATGATGGAATACGCTGCTTAGCTCAGGCAACTGTCGGAGTTTTTGGGCTTGGCGGAGTTGGTTCGGCAGCTGCAGAAGCATTAGCACGCAGCGGAATAGGCAGGCTAATTCTAGTTGATTATGATGATGTGAGCCGTACTGATATTAACCGTCAGTTAATTGCGTTCGAGTCTACATTAGATAGATCCAAAGTTGATGTAATGCAGAATAGAATCAAAGATATTAATCCTGACTGTGATGTTGTTGGAATCAAGGAATACTATAAAGCTGAAAATGCGGATAAGTTTTTGGCTCATGGTTTTGATTATGTAGTAGATGCCATCGACACATTACCAGCTAAAATTGATTTGATGGCAAGATGTTATCATGAAGGAATACGCATTATATCAGCGATGGGGGCAGGAAATAAACTGGATCCGACTAAGCTAACAGTAGCAGATATTTCTAAAACACATACCTGCCCGTTGGCACGAAAAGTTCGTTTAGAACTGCGAAAACGCCGGATAGAAAATGGGATTAAAACTGTATTTTCCAGTGAACAACCTACATATAAGAAAATAATAGAGAATGATAATTCCATGGAAGGGCGTCGTTTTATCCCGGGTTCAACAGCTTTTGTTCCGCCTGTATCAGGTTATATCATGGCCAGTGTGGTTGTAAGAGATATATTAGAAACTAAGAGGTGAGATAGATGGATTTGTTTACTAGAGGTTATTTGGATCGGGTTGAACAACCGTTAGCCTTGAGAATGCGGCCGACTAATCTCCAAGAATTTGTCGGGCAGGAGCATATACTCGGTCCAAATAGACTTTTGCGGCGTGCAATAGAGTCTGACCAAATAGGATCGATGATATTATATGGGCCGCCAGGCACCGGGAAGACTACCTTGGCATATGTTATATCTCAAGTTACGAAAGCATATTTCATCAGAGTAAGTGCCACAACTACCGGAGCAGCTGAATTGAAAAAAATTATCAGTGCAGCACAGGATAGGTTGAAATTCAATCATCAAAAGACTATTCTTTTCATAGATGAGATTCAACGGCTGAATAAAGGCCAACAGGATGTTTTACTGCCTGCAATGGAAGCGGGCGATATATGTCTTATTGCGGCTACTACTGAAAATCCTTATTTTGAGGTGAATGCCGCTTTGCTGAGCCGCAGCCATATATTTCAGTTGAAACCTTTAAATAAGCAGGAATTGATTAAAATTATTAAGCAAGCCGGTATATCGGAAAAAGGATTGGCTGGATTCCCCTATGAACTGACTGCTGCGGCCTTGGAACATTTGGTAGAATCTGCCAATGGAGATGCCAGAGCAGCACTAAATGCATTAGAATTTGCAGTTATGTCCACAAAACCTAATCAAGAGGGAATTCGGATGATAGATCTGGAAATAGTGGAGGATGCCGTTCAGATTCGCAGAGTAAATTATGATAAATCCGGTGATTCTCATTATGATATTGTCTCGGCTTTTATTAAGTCAATGCGAGGTAGTGATCCAGATGCTGCTTTATACTGGTTTGCACGCATGTTATATGCCAGCGAAGATCCGAGATTTATTGTGCGGCGTTTGATAGTCCATGCTTCTGAAGATGTAGGAATGGCTGATCCTACAGCAATGTTAGCAGCACATGCGGCAGCCAATGCTCTTGAATGGGTAGGTTTACCTGAAGCTCGCATTCCAATTGCACAGGCAATAATTCATATTGCTACCGCTCCAAAGAGCAATTCTGTAGTAAAAGCTATTGATCAAGCTGTAGCTGCAGTGGAAACTACTGTGGCGGAGCCTGTACCAGTTCATCTACGTGATGCAAGTTACAGTGGTGCTAAAAAATTACAGCACGGCGTTAATTATAAATATCCTCATGATTATCCCGATCATTATGTAAAACAGCAGTATTTACCGGATAATTTAAAAGGCAGGACTTTTTATCATCCGGGTAAACAGGGAAGAGAAAAATTTATCAAAGAGCGGATGGATTATTTCGCTAAAAAGAATTGACAGAGTTATTGATTATATGCTATTATATATTAGAAACAATTCCTAGTGAAATACTAGGAATTAGGAGGAAACCAGCAAATGAGGATTACAAGTAAAGGAGAATATGGTGTTCGTGCCATGCTGGAGTTAGCTATTCATTATGGACAAGGCCCGATTTCAATCAGTGCGATTGCCAAAAAGCAGGAAATATCTGAACACTATCTCGAGCACTTATTCGCATCACTGCGGGATGCCGGTTTGATTACTAGTTTTCGCGGTGCACATGGAGGGTATGAATTAGCCAGAGCTCCAGAAGAAATATCTATCGGTGATATCATTCGCGTTTTAGAAGGTCCGATTGCTCCAATGGATTGTGTTGCAAAAGATCCGGTTTTTTGTACGCGCATGGGAAACTGCGCTACAAGAGTTTTATGGAAAAAATTACAGACGAGTATGGAAAAGGTTTTAGAAAGTACAACCCTTGCTTGGCTGTATGAAGAGGCAAAAAAGTTTGATGCAGAAGATGATTCTTTATGTAATGCATCGATTACTAAATCGAATGAGGAGTGATTAATATGGAACTTATCTATCTTGATCATGCTGCAACTACTCCGATACGGTCTGAAGTTATGGAAGCGATGCTGCCTTATTTAACGGATAAATTTGGAAATGCCTCAAGTATATACGGTTGGGGACGCCAAGCTAGAAAGGCGCTTGATGATGCTAGGGCTTCTGTGGCAGAGATAATAGGGGCTGATTTCAATGAAATTGTTTTTACCAGCAGCGGCACAGAGTCGGATAATATGGCAATAAAAGGAGCAGCATGGGAATATCGCAATAAAGGCAGGCATATTATTACGTCAAGTATCGAACATCCTGGAGTTTTAAATACCATGAAAAGTTTGGAAAAGGAAGGCTATGAAGTAACATATCTTCCTGTAAATGCCCAAGGACTTATTTGTGTAGATGACTTTAAGCAGGCTCTACGCGATGATACTATTTTGGTTTCGATTATGCATGCTAATAACGAAGTTGGCACTATTCAACCGATTGCAGCTATAGGGCAGATAGCCCATGAACACGGAATTATTATGCATACTGATGCAGTTCAGACTGCCGGTGCTCTTGAGGTCGATGTCAATGAGTTAAACGTAGATCTATTAAGCTTTTCAGCTCATAAATTTTATGGGCCAAAAGGAGTAGGTGCTTTGTATATTCGCAAAGGTATTCGGTTGGTTCCTTTAATTCACGGCGGAAATCAAGAAAGACGCAGAAGAGCAGGGACCGAGAACACTGCCGGTATTGTGGGACTTGCAGCAGCTTTAGAATTGGCGGATAAAGAACGCCCAGAATTTACTGGAAAAATGATTCATTTGCGAGATAAATTAATCGACGGTATCCTCAAAATTCCACATACAAGGCTAAATGGCAGTAGGACTCAGCGATTGCCTAACAATGTGAGTGTTTGTTTTGAGTTTATAGAAGGAGAATCCTTATTACTGAACCTAGATATGCAGGGAATTGCTGGTTCAAGTGGTTCTGCATGTACTTCTGGATCATTGGAACCTTCACATGTACTGCTGGCCCTTGGACTAAAGCATGAAATTGCCCACGGCTCTCTGCGTTTAACTTTGGGTAAAGATAATACTGAAGCTGAAATAGATTATGTATTAAAAGCATTAGAACCAATTGTTCATAGGCTGCGGGAAATGTCTCCATTATATCACAGCTAATTTTATTTGGGCGAAGGAGATGCATAAGTTATGTATTCAAATAAGGTCATGGATCATTTCCAGAATCCACGTAATGTCGGTGAAATAGTTGATGCGGACGGTATCGGTGAAATAGGAAATCCGCGCTGCGGCGACATTATGAAATTATGGATTAAGGTGGAAAATGGTTATATTGTAGATGCGAAGTTTAAGACATTTGGGTGCGGTGCGGCAATTGCTACTTCCAGTATTATTACTGAACTGGTAATTGGCAAGACAATTGAAGAAGCAGAACAAATATCTGATCAAGCTGTTGTAGAGGCCCTTGATGGACTACCTCCGTTAAAAATGCACTGTTCAAACTTAGCAGCAGGTGCTTTAAAAAAGGCAATTGCAGATTATCGCAATAAACAGAATGTTAGTTAATAGAGGTTGGATAATATCCAACCTCTTGTTAATACTATGGGCATGGATAAGCAGAAATGGTTTTATATAATATTACTTCTGATAATAATTATATTTTTGTACCGTGTTAGAATGGTTTTAACACCTTTTCTATTTGCTGTTCTAATTGCCTATGCAGCATATCCGCTTGTTGTGGTCTTTGAACAACGCCAAGTCCCCAGACATATTGCAATTATTTTAGTCTACATAATTTTTGGAACAGTATTTGGATTGTTGGTTTCGCTGTTAATTCCTGAGTTAGCTAAAGAAGTTGATGAGTTATTAAAAGTACTGCCTCGACAAACAGAAAAACTTGAGGATGGATTAGGTGCAGTAAGGATATTGGAAAACATAACTGTCCCTAAGGTTTTACAAGGCATCTTTGATTTGGTTACCAGCCGTATTCAGCAGTTATTAGGGGGGTTGGCGGAACGCCTGGCAGGTTTTTTAGTTAGCATGGTTTCTCAGATTATATGTTTTTTAGCAGCACCTTTTTTAGCCTTTTATCTATTGCGCGATTTGGAGCTGCTCAAGCGCAGGATGATTATGTCTATTCCTAAAAAATACCGTCTCAGTATATTGTCTTTAACAAAAGAGATTAATCAGGTTTGTAATGGATTTATTCGCGGTCAGTTGGTCAGCGGAATGATTGTTGGTTTACTAATTGCAGCTGGATTGGCCATTATCGGTATCAAATACTCTTTGTTTATTGGGTTGTTGGCAGGACTTTTCAATATTATTCCATATTTCGGACCGGTAATTGGATTTATTCCTGCCTTTATGTTAGCAATTGTCAAATCTCCAATTTCTGTTCTATGGGTGTTAGTTGTATTTATTGCTGCAAATCAAATAGAAGCCAGCATTATTGCACCGAAAATAGTCGGTGCACGGGTTGGTTTGCATCCGTTGGCGGTTATCTTTGCTGTTTTAGCCGGGGGAGAAATAATGGGTATAATTGGAATGTTGGTAGCTGTTCCTACAGCGGCAATTATTAAAATACTATATTTGCATGGAATTAAAAGGCTGGATGAAGATGCTGAGCAAACTTGAAGTGTTGACAAGGTTTCCAGCATTGGATAAGATAGGAATAGTGAAAAAGAGAGGGGGGAACCGCAGTAATTGCGGATTCAATGAAGTATTTATCAGCCGATCAGATACGGTCATTATTTTTAGATTTTTTTAAGTCAAAAAAACATAAAGTTTTGCCTAGTGCCTCCCTAATTCCGCATGGAGATGCTAGTTTGTTATTAACAGGTGCAGGAATGGTACCATTTAAACCATATTTTCTTGGACAAGAAGACCCGGAGTTTACCAGGGTAACTACTTGTCAGCGCTGTATAAGGACACTTGATATCGAAAATGTAGGTAAAACAGATAGGCATGGAACATTCTTTGAAATGTTAGGAAATTTTTCTTTTGGTGATTATTTTAAGCACGAAGCAATTTCTTGGGCATGGGAATTTGTTACTGAACATCTGGAACTTGAAGAAGATAAGATTTGGGTAAGTGTTTATTTGGACGATGATGAAGCTTATCAAATTTGGAATGAAACAATTAAAGTTCCCGAAGACAGAATTGTCCGCTTAGGTAAGGAAGATAATTTTTGGGAAATCGGTGTTGGATATCCCTGTGGCCCATGTTCTGAAATGTATTATGATCGAGGAAGCGAATTTGGATGCGGTGATCCCAACTGCAGACCGGGTTGTGAATGCGAACGGTTTATGGAGTTTTGGAATTTGGTTTTCATTCAATATATTTTAACTGAAGTTGGTAGGTATGAACCACTGGAAAACAAGGGTATTGATACCGGTATGGGAATGGAGCGTATAGCGGCTTTAATGCAGAATGTAAAGAGTATATTCGAAATTGATTCGGTCCGGCCGGTAATTGATAAAGCTGCAGAGCTGGCAAATACCCAATATGGAGTAATTGATAAACACGATGAATCACTTCGGGTTATTGCCGATCATGCCCGCGGATTAACGTTTATGGTTAGTGACGGAATTTTACCCAGCAACGAAGGGCGCGGATATGTTTTAAGAAGATTAATACGAAGAGCGGCAAGACACGGACGGCTGTTGGGGATCCAAGGACAATTTTTACTTGATATTGTTGATGTAGTGATTGAGCAGATGCAAGCACAATATTCGGAACTAGAAGAAAAACGTGATTATATTCATAAAGTAGTCAGTTTAGAGGAAAATCGTTTTTATGAAACGCTTGATCAAGGCATCGGCATTCTCCAAGGAATAATTAAAGATTTAGGTGTGAAAAAGCAGCGGGTCATTTCCGGGAGCGATGTTTTTAGATTGTATGATACTTATGGTTTTCCTGTTGAATTAACCCGTGAGATCGCGGAAGAAAATGGCCTTACCATTGATGAAACTGGATTTAAAGATGAGATGGAAAAACAGAGAAAACGAGCCAGAGCTGCTCATGTTCAGAAGGATTATTTAGATTGGCAGGCTGACTTATATCATGAATTGAGAACACAGATTGCCTGTACTTTTGTCGGATATGAACACACTGAATATTCATCAACTGTAGCTGCAATTATTAAAGGTGATCAACGTACAGAACGGATTACAGCAGGCGAAGAAGGAATAATCATTCTGTTTGAAACTCCTTTCTATGCCGAGAGCGGCGGTCAAGCAGCGGATAGTGGTACAATTACCGGAAAAGTAGGGCAGTTTAGAGTTGATGATGTACGACATCCTGTTGACGGTATTATTACGCATAAAGGTAGACTGACATCCGGAGAATTAAAAGTAGGTGATTCGGTATTAGCAGCAGTTTACAGTAAAACTAGAATGGATACTGCAAGGCATCACAGTGCAACTCACCTGCTGCAGAATGCTCTTAGAGATGTTTTGGGCGATCATGTACATCAATCCGGTTCGTCTGTGGATGGAGATAGGCTGAGATTTGATTTCACTCATTTTGAAGCGGTAACCGATGAACAGCTTTCGTTGATTGAAAAAAAGGTTAACGAAGCTATTATGGCAAATTATTCAGTTAATACGGAAATAATGAGCTTAACCGAAGCCAAAGCCAAGGGAGCAATTGCATTATTTGGTGAGAAATACGACGAGTCTGTGCGTGTAGTCAAAATCGGTGACTCTATGGAACTATGTGGTGGGACTCATGTGCAGCATACAGGAGATATCGGTTTATTTAGAATTATTTCGGAGGGCAGCATAGCTTCAGGTGTACGCCGAATAGAAGCTGTAAGCGGCAAACGTGCACTTGCCTATATGGACCAGCGGGAAAAGGTCTTGCTTAAACTCAGCTCATTACTTGACTCGCCTTGGGAGCAGGCACCCGAGCAGTTAAATCGGTTAATAGAGCGGCAAACATCCTTAGAAAAAGAATTGAGTAGGCTTAAGTCCAGCGAAGTTAATGATATTGTGGATGAGTTAGTAAAACAAGCCGAATCGATAAACGGTATTAAGTTGGTTGCAGCAGAAGTGAGTCTTGTTGATGCCGAACAGCTGCGCAATCTAGGAGATCGTTTGCGGGATAAACTAACTCCTGCAGTAATCTTTTTAGGTGCAAAGACTGATAATAAAGTGTTATTTTTAGCAATGGCCAGTAAAGATATTGCCGGTAAGAAAGTTCATGTTGGCGATGTGATTAAGCAGGCAGCAAAAACCTGCGGCGGAGGTGGTGGAGGTCGTGCGGATATGGCTCAGGCTGGAGGAAAATTACCAGAAAAACTGCCTGAAGCATTAAAACAGGCACGGGAAATGTTTATCACTCAGTTAGAGGAAAAAGAAACTATATGACGAAATAGTAAAGCAATTAGCTGACCGCAGGGGGGCTTTAAAAGTGGTTAATGATAAAACTACGGTTTTTCGCAGCGGCTTTCGCGATGACAGTAGTAAGGTAGGTCGAGTGCTGGATCAAGTATATAAGGCTTTACAGGAAAAAGGGTATAATCCCATTGGACAAATAATTGGTTATTTAATGTCTGGAGATCCGACTTATATTACAAGTCATGGAAATGCCCGTAAATTGATCACACAATTAGAACGAGATGAGATCCTAGAAGAACTTATAGCTAGTTATTTACAGAGTAGGTCGCAGGGAACCGATTAAGACTAGTTCCTTGCGCTTGTTTATAAGTAAGTATTTATATCCCATGAAAAGGATTGAGGGTTATAATGCTAAAAGACTTTGTATCTCGTGTTTTACCGTGGCAGTCTGATAATTTAAATGACTCACCTACATATCGCATAGCTTTAGATATTGGTACAGAGTATGTTAAGGCTGTGTACATTGAACAAATTAGTCAGGTAGCAGCAATAATCGGTGTAGGGCGAGCTCGTCAAGATTATGCAGATATGGAAAGTGGTGCGGTTGCTAATATTGCCGGGGTTGTACGTTGTTGTCGTCAAGCCATGACTCAAGGTGCCGTAATGGCCGGTGTAAAGCCTACAGAGGTTGTAATTGGTATTGCAGGCCAATATGTAACTGGAATAACCCGTACTGTTGTTAAGCAGAGGAAGAAACCAGAAAAAGCACTAACTCGCCGTGAGCTGCTATATTTGGTTGAAGGAGTTCATCGTCAAGCTTTAAAACAGGCAACGATTGAGATGGCAGAAAGACTCGGCTTTAAAAAATTAGACATGGAGCTGGTTAATTCCGCCATTGTGGACATTAGCATTGATGGATATCCGGTCAGCAATCCGCTGGGTTTTTGTGGCAGGAATGTTGAGATTACGGTATTTATGGCATTTGCACCTTTTGTACATGTAAGTGCAATGCGAACCATTGCCAAACGTTTAGATTTGGAGCTTGTAGGCTTTGTGGCGGAACCCTATGCAGTAGCCGCTGGCTCTTTTACCGATGAATCTTATGAGTTTGGGTCTCTTGTTATAGATATTGGAGGCGGCAGTACTGATATTGCTCTTGTTCATCGCGGTGGTATCGTAAAAACTAAAATGGTCGCTATGGGTGGCAGGGCTTTTACCAAAGGTATTGCTGCTTATTGCCGCACTACATTGCGAGAAGCAGAACAACTTAAGTTAGATTTTGCTGCAGGAATAAATACTGATAAAACATTAAAAACAATTATTGATGCTGATTTAAAAATTTGGCAGGATGCCATGATTCTTGGGCTAAAAGAGTTGAATCAGGAAAATCTACTGCCACCTAGAATAGTTTTATGCGGCGGTGGTAGCGGTTTACCAGGGATTATTGATACCTTGACGGATAATAAAGTAGTTGAATCAGGTCTGTTTTCAATTAAACCGGATGTTAAATTACTTAACCCAGAAGATGTTTATGGGATTGCGGATCCGAAAGAATTTTTGGGTGCTGTTCAAGATGTTACACCAAAGAGCATTGCATTTCAAGCCGCATTAATTGAACGTGGTACCAGCACTATCCTAGGAGGTGTTCAATTAGGATGATTATCCGTATTGATCCTATGGATGAGCTGAATACAATTGTACATAAGATGCGTATGGGACAAGATGATGAAATACTAGTTGTAGTTCCTGAAGACAATAAGATTCTGCACGATCCTATCAATATGAAGTTATTAGCTAAATACGCTAAAGAGCTTGAAAAAGAAATTGCAGTTCAAACTAATGATCCGGTTATTATAGAGTTAGCAGATGCTAACAAAATTACCACTATTAATGACACTTCTGCAGCAGCAGAAGAGGAAGACGAGGAAAAAGAGGCAGCGTATACTAGGAGACAGCGCAGAGGAACTCGAAAATTTGGTTACGATAAGTTGTTTGTGCTGCTGATAATTGTAGCTTCTATATTAGGATTGGCATACTATCATCTGCCTAAGGCGATTATTGTAGTTACACCTCAAGTTCTGGATTTTACGCAGGACTTGGTTTTTTCAATTTCTGAATTAGATGGAGTTGAAATAGTTTCTGAAAAGCAGGTGTTAACAGGGCAAACTCCAGCTACAGGTAGAAAGACTGTAGGAGTAACAGCAGCTCGAGGATTTGTTACGCTAATCAATCATGGACAGAATGATGTATTAGTTAAAAAAGGGGCGGTAGTAGAAACAAAAACTGGTATTAAGTTCACTACCATTAATGAGGTAACGGTGCCTGCTGTAACGGTACATTATTTAGGTGATATACCTATAGGTTCTGCATCGGGAATGGCTGAGGTGGAAATTGAAGCAGTTGAACCGGGAAGTAAAGGTAATGTAATAAATAGCTCGATTGAAATAATTAAGAAATATGATTTAGATGTGCGAAATGTTAACCCGACTACAGGTGGAGAAGATATTGCATTTAGAATAGCAGCTAAAGATGATATTGAAAAAGCTCAGGCCATGGCAATTCGCGATGGCGAAAGAAAATTAAACGCTTCTCTGCAGGAACAGGCAGGTCAGCGCTGGGTTTTAAATGATACATTTGAAGTGAAGACTGAATGGACTGATATGTCTACAGTAGGCGAAGAAACAAGCGACGTTTATGTATCCGGTGTTTGTACCGGTCAGGTTTATATGCTTGATTCCTATAAATTGAGCGAGCATGTCAGTGAGAAGCTAAGTGCTGAGATTCCATCTGGCTTTGTTATAGATGCTGATACTATTGTGTTTGATAATCTCAGACTAATATATGATGAAGATCTTAAGATGGGTATTAGTGCATGGGCAGTTATTCATGGTGCTGTGGATACTATCAGCTTAGCTAATGAATTAGCAGGCAGAGAACAAAGTGAGCTTGAGACAGTAATGGACAGTCATCCGACTATTGCAGATATATATATTGAAAGCGGAGTCGGTGATAAGCTGCCAAAGCTGCCAAAATGGTTAAGAATTAAAGTTGAACAGCCGATTTATTAATTTATTTTATAATCTATTTTAGAGAATATGAAAATGACTATGAGGTATATTTGTGGAATATCGAGAATTGGGAAAGACTAAGATCAAAGTCTCTCGCCTTTGTTTTGGAGCGTTAACCATAGGACCCCTACAGCGCAATTTATCGCTTAATGAAGGCAGCAGGTTAATTCGGAAAGCATTAGAAGCGGGAGTTAATTTCATTGATACAGCTCAACTGTATGGTACTTATTCTTATATCCGCCGGGCACTTGATAATTGGGATAGAGAGGTAATTATTGCAACTAAGACATATGCTTATACCGCGGAGATGATGTGCGAAGCTTTAGAAGAGGCAAGGCGAGAGCTGGATATGGATGTAATACCCATATTTATGTTGCATGAACAGGAATCAGAGCACACAATTAGGGGACATTGGCCTGCGTTAGAATATTTATTAAATGCTAAAGTAAAGGGAAAGGTAAAAGCAGTAGGAATTTCAACTCATCACGTTCAGGGTGTTTTGGGGGCTTGCAGTTATCCTGAAATTGAGATTATTTCACCGATGATTAATGTTACCGGGATTGGTATTCAAGGAGGAAGTAGGGAAGATATGTTAGCTGCAATTAAGCAGGCTGCTGATTTAGGCAAAGGTATTTATGCAATGAAACCATTGGGAGGCGGCCATTTAATTGCCCGACAGCAAGAAGCACTTTCATTTTTATTGAATTTATCTGATATTGATGCAATTGCAGTTGGAATGAAATCAGATATTGAATTGGAAAGAAATTTAGCACATTTTGAGGGGAAACCTATTAAGGTTGATTTGATTGAACAGCCGGACAGGAAACTTCACATTGATGATTGGTGTATTCTATGCGGCAGATGTGTGAATACATGTCCTTCCCGAGCTTTAAAAATGACGGAGAAAAAAATTGTAGTTGACCCTGAAAAATGTGTTTTTTGTGGTTACTGTGGTGCGGTTTGTCCGGAATTTGCCATTAAGGTCATTTAGTGTCTTTTGAGGAGATGTTTTATGCGTGTTCTTGGATTAGATTTGGGTGAAAAGACTATTGGTGTGGCAGTCAGTGATCAGCTGGGGCTGACGGCACAGGGGTTAGAAGTAATTAGAAGAATTAATAAGAAGCGGGATTTCAAACGGATAAACCAATTAGTAATTCAGTATAAAGTGGACAAGATCGTAATTGGAATGCCGCGGCGGACAGATGGTTCTTACGGTCCGGAGGCTGAACGGGTTAAAGAGTTTGCTCAAGCTCTGGGAAAATTCATAACTGTTCCAATATTTTTTTGGGACGAGAGATTTTCAACTGTAGCTGCAGAGAGAGTTTTACTTGAGGGTGATGTTAGTCGGGCAAAGCGAAGAAAAGTAATTGATAAAGTCGCAGCAAGTTTGATTCTACAAGCTTATTTAGATAGAACTGAACAGTGTATTACAATAAGAGGAGGTAAAGAGTATGACGGGAAATAGGAAAATAACTTTGATTAATGAATCTGAGCAGGAGATTGAATTTACAATTGTAGATTATCTTGAAATTGACGAGAAACGTTATCTTGTTTTGTTGCCCGATGAAGACCCGGAAGGTGGAGCAGTTATTTTCCGTGTTGAGTTGGATGATGATGGTGAAGATGTTCTTGTTGAAATCGAGGACGACGATGAGTTTGATGAAGTAGTACGTATTTTAGAGGAGGATGAAGCATAGTTATTAAGCAGCAGTATGATTTTAGAACTGCTTAATATTGATCTGATTTGCATTAATTTCTAGTATGAATTATAATGAATGGGCTTAGATTATTATATAATGCTGATCAGGTTAGGAGGGTGGTACTATGCCCTATCCATCTTTAACAGCTGAGCGGACCGGAGTTAAAGTGGTCCGTTTTATTTTAGGAGCGGTGCTGGCGGGTATTATTCTAGGGCAAATCGGTCTATCTGTTTTAATGATGCTTGCGTATCGTCCTGCAAGCTCAAATGCGATAACTTTTGAGCAAATTGTCACTATCAATCAAGGGATGTCCGGTAAAGAGATTGGAAAGATGCTTAAAGAAAGCGGACTTATTCTTAATTCACATTTATTCAATCTCATGCTGCATATGACCAAAACCGGAAGTAAGCTTCAGGCAGGCGAATATTTATTGAATCCGGCCATGAGTATTTTTGAGGTAATTGAAAAACTGAAGGACGGTATTGTTGTAACCTATCCGGTGATTATTCCGGAAGGCTATAATCTTAAACAAATTGCAGATTTGTTGGCTGAGAAAAACTTGGTTGATGAGAATAGATTTCTGATGCTGGCACACAATGCTGAGCTTGTTTATGGTGATGATTTACCCTTAGAGTTACCGATTAAGTCATTAGAGGGTTACTTATTTCCTGATACTTATCAATTTGCCAAAGGCCAGAGTGAGGAAGCGATTATTGGGCATATGGTAGCACGATTTATTGATCATGTGCTACCGCAAATTGATTTAGACAGTTTTGGCGGAAAATATTCATTACACGAAGTGGTGACTTTAGCTTCTATTGTAGAAAAAGAAGTGATCATGGATTGGGAAAGGCCTATTGTTGCTGCTGTATACCTAAATCGTTTAGATATCAATATGCGGCTGCAGGCAGACCCAACGGTTCGGTATGTGATGACAGAAAATCGCAGTCGCGTATTGTACAGTGATTTGGAAATTGATTCACCATATAATACTTATCGTTATGATGGGTTACCCCCCGGTCCAATTGCCAGTCCCGGAATAAAATCGATTTTAGCAGTTTTGAATCCGGCTGATGTGGATTATTTGTATTTCGTTAGCAAGCGAAATGGGACCCATCAATTCAGCAGAACTTTTAGTGAACATGTTGCAGCACGAAGGAAGTTAGGTTATTAATTATATAATAGGGTATCAGGGAGGTGTTTTCCTTGAAAATACCGGAATTACTGGCTCCGGCAGGCAATATGGAAAAAGCAAAGATTGCTATAGCTTACGGTGCAGATGCAATTTATCTGTCCGGCGAACTATATGGTATGAGAGCGGGAGCAGGAAATTTTGGCAAAGATGAATTGGTACAAGTCATTGATTATGCCCATGACAAAAATGTCAGGGTTTATGTAACTGTAAATATATTTCCTCATAACAGGTATTTAGAAGGTTTGCCCAATTACATTAAGTTTTTACAGGATATTAGAGTAGATGCAATTATTGTGGCTGATGTGGGAGTAATCCGCATGGCTCAGCAGGCGGCTCCTGATTTGCCGCTACATTTAAGTACACAAGCAAATACTGTGAACTGGCAGGCAGCTCAGTTTTGGAGCGATTTAGGAATTAAACGTTTAGTAATGGCCAGGGAAATCAGTCGCGAAGATATTAAAATGATTCGCCAAAAAGTAACAAGTGAAATTGAAGTTTTCGTACATGGTTCAATGTGTATGGCTTATTCGGGAAGATGTCTATTAAGTACTGTGATGACCGGGCGGGAGGCAAACTTAGGCGCTTGTGCTCAGAGCTGCCGCTGGAAATATACGGTGATGGAAGAAAAACGCCCTGGCGAATACTATCCTATCGAAGAAACCCCGGAAGGGACTTATTTGTTTAATTCCAAAGACTTATGTTTATTAGAACATCTTCCGGATTTAATAAGTATTGGAGTGGACAGTTTAAAAATTGAAGGTCGGATGAAAAGTGCTTTTTATGTTGGCACAGTAATACGGGCATATCGGCAAGCACTGGATGCTTATGAAGCTGATCCAAAAGATTATAGCTTAGAGCGAGATCTGCTTTCGGAAGTTTTGAAGGTGAGTCACCGGCCTTATTATACCGGTTTTTTCTTCCATGATGAACCGGGAATTCATTATGAAAGCTCAGCATATGAAAGAAGTTATGACTTTGTAGGTTTGGTGGAAGAATATGATGAGAGTAGTGGTGAAGCGTTAATTGAAGTACGCAATCGTCTGCCGGTTGGCACACATGTGGAAATCATTCAGCCTAAGGGTAAGATGGTTGAAACAGATGTCAATCAAATAATAAATCAGGCAGATGGCGAACTGCTTGATGCAGCTCATGCCAACTATCATGTACGGATCAAGATGCCTCCGGTTAAACCAATGTCAATGTTAAGATGTTTAAAGGAATAGGAGTTGTAGCACACCGTGTCTCTTGCAAGATTCGGGTATGGGAGTTGTAATCAATTAATGGAAATTCAGCAAGAATCGAAGATAATAATCGGTGAGAGTTATCAAATTGATATTATTGGTCTTACTCATGACGGTGAAGGTGTAGGCAGGATAGGAAAAATGGTTGTGTTTGTTCCCCAGGCAATCCCTGGGGACTTGGTGATTGCTAAGGTTATTTCTGTTAAAAAAACTTATGCTCGTGCTTTGATTAATCAGATGATAAAATCGTCATCGGATCGAATTGAACCTAGTTGTTCACTGGTAAAACAGTGTGGAGGCTGTCAATTAGCACATCTGCAATATGATAAGCAGTTATATTGGAAACAGCAGCATGTGAGCGAAGCATTAAAACGTATTGGTAAAATAAAGGCCAATGTTTTACCAATTATTGGAATGGAAAATCCGACAGCATATCGTAATAAAGCACAGATTCCAGTAGCTTTTCAGAATCAAGAGTTGGTTATGGGTTTTTATCAAAAACGGTCCCATAATATCGTCGATTTAGAGTATTGTCAAATTCAGCATCCGCTGATTTCCAAAGCAGTACAAGTAATGAAAAGGATACTCGTTGAATTGGGTATTGCTCCTTATGATGAGCAAAATCATACAGGGGTTTTAAGACATGTGGTTATTAGAGTAAGTTTCAGCGAAAAGGCCCTAATGATTTTGATGGTTACTCGTACGAGAAAAATACCGCAGCTAAATGAGTTAATTAGTCGTTTACGGCATGAGATTCCTGAGTTGGAAAGTATCATGCAAAATGTTAACCCGGCAGTAACCAATGTGATCTATGGATCGGAAACTAGATTACTATGGGGCAAACCTTACTTAATTGATGAAATAGGGAAACTCAAATTCGTTATCTCTGCCCGTTCATTTTTTCAAGTAAACCCGATTCAGACTAAAATTTTATATGATGTTGTGAAAAAGGCTGTTTTCTTGACAGGAAAGGAAACAGTCTGGGATTTATACTGCGGTATCGGAACAATCGGTCTTTATCTAGCAGAAAATGCGGGCCAACTTATCGGTGTAGAGATTATTCCGGAAGCAGTTGAAGATGCCCGGCTCAATGCCAAATGTAATGGCATTGAACATGCAGTATTTTACTTAGGTAAGGCAGAAGTAATTGCACCAAAACTAGTAAGGCAGGGACTGCGTCCCGATGTTATTATTGTGGACCCACCACGTAAGGGGTGTGAGCTGAGCTTGCTTCAAACGATTAGTCAGGTAAAGCCTGCTCAGATAGTATATGTATCATGCAATCCTGCAACTTTAGCCAGAGATTTGGAAATATTGAATACTATGGGTTACGCTATTGATATGGTACAACCAGTTGATGTTTTTCCGCAGACTTATCATGTTGAGACCATTTGCTTGATGTCTAAGAAATAAAGCTCGGTAAGCATTGAAAATACTGGGTTTCATAAAATAAAAGTAAATCTGTCAACTCGACTTAAACCCTCGATATGGGTACGTGGAAACATA
>JAAZMN010000211.1 GCA_012798795.1 Bacillota bacterium
ACAGAGAAAATAATAAAATTAGTTAGATAGTGAGGAACCTAAATGGAGGAGATTTTATTAGTTAATGGACCAAATCTAAATATGTTGGGTACTCGCCAACCGGAAGTTTATGGCAGTATGACACTGCCGGATATTGAAAAAATGGTAACTTTGGCTGCAAAAAAGCAGGGGTATACTCTAAAATGCTTTCAGTCTAATAGTGAAGGCAAGATTATTGATTTTATGCAGCAACATGCATCAGCCCTGGGAGTAATCATTAATCCTGGTGCTTTTACCCATTATTCATATGCCATTAGGGATTGTATAAAGTCCATAAATACACCCGCTGTTGAAGTGCATATTTCGGCAATCTATCAAAGGGAAGAATTTCGTCATACTTCGGTAATTGCTCCGGTATGTATCGGTCAGATTAGTGGATTTGGTGATTTTGGATATCTATTGGCATTACAGGGTTTGATAGATTATTTATGCAGAGAGGAGCAGGACAGTGACAGCGATAAATAAGATTCGCCAGCGGATGCAGGAAGTAAATTGTGATGTTTTTATTTCTATGAATCGAAACAGTAGAAGATATTTAACGAAATTTACCGGTTCTGCAGGTTTAGTCTGGATAGGTGATGAGACAAATATTTTAGTTACTGATTTTCGGTACACTGAACAAGCAAAAGAGCAGTGCCCAGATTGGCAGGTGGTTCAGCAGCAAAGTAATACATTACTGGATTCAATTCAAAATTTGATTGATAAATATAAAGTAAAAAGGATTGCTTTTGAAAGCGAGTACATTACTGTACACCAGCTTAATCAGTGGCAGAAGAAATTATCAGTTGAATTTGTTGTCACTAAAGATTGGGTACTAGATATGAGGATGGTCAAGGATAATGATGAGATAAAATGCATTGCCCAAGCAGCTCGGCTTACGGATCAGGCATTGGCTGATGTAATACCGATGATTAAACCGGGAATTACAGAGGTTGAAATTGCCTTGGAATTAGAATATACTATGCGCAGACTAGGTGCGGAAGCCATAGCATTTGACCCTATCGTAGGTTCAGGTCCAAGAGGTGCGTTACCTCATGCCCTTCCAAGTGCAAGGGAAATAAGGAAGGGAGATTTTATCGTAATTGATATGGGCTGTGTATATCAAGGTTATTGTTCTGATATGACACGGACACTATTAGTCGGAAATCCTACTGAAAAACATTTAGAAATATATAATTTAGTACTTAAGGCACAGCTGAGTGCACTAGAGGCAGTTAGACCGGGAATTGCAGGAAAGCAGGTGGATTTGACTGCTCGCAAAGTTATTTCTGATGCAGGGTATGGTGATAATTTTGGTCATGCACTTGGTCATGGAGTTGGTCTGGAGATTCATGAAGAACCTCGTTTGTCGCCACATGGTGAGCATGAACTAGTTCCGGGTATGATAGTCACTGTAGAACCGGGTATTTACTTAACAGGTTGGGGTGGGGTTCGTATTGAGGATTTAGTGGTTGTAACAAATCAGGGATGCGATATTCTTTCACAGACCTCTAAGGATTTGTTAGTCATTGATTAATATTTTGCTAGAAGGGAAGAATTTAGATGATTTCAGTAAATGATTTACGTACTGGTTTAACTATTAAGGTGGAAGGGGAAGTATATAGTGTAGTTGAATTTTTACATGTTAAGCCAGGCAAAGGTGCCGCTTTTGTAAGAACAAAATTGAAAAACGTTAAAACCGGGGCGGTACGTGAAATTACTTTTCGGGGCGGCGAAAAAGTTGAACGCGCTCTTGTAGAAACAAGGCAGATGCAGTTTTTATATAGTTCAGGTGATGAATTCTATTTTATGGATATTAACAACTATGAGCAGATAAGTTTAAGAGACGAGGATTTAGGTGAAGCACCGAAATATCTATTGGAAAATATGACTATTGGGATCCAATTTTTTGAGAACCAGCCAATTGGTGTTGATTTACCGACAACAGTTAATCTGAAGATTGTAGAAACAGAACCGGGTTTTCGCGGTGATACAGCAACCAGTGCCACTAAACCGGCGAAATTAGAGACTGGTATTACTATTCAGGTGCCGTTGTTTATTGACGAGGGTGAAGAAGTCAAGGTTGATACGAGAACGGGAGAATATCTATCCAGATCTTAAGGTAAGATAAAATTCAGGGGGTGTATAGGTTGGAAACAGTAAAGGAAAAAATTGCTTATTTAAGAGGAATGCTGGACAGTAGTGGGGGAATACCAAATGACGAGCAGATGAAGTTGGTATTTCAGCGGTTAGTTGAGGTATTGAATGATTTAGCCGATGATATCGATGATTTGTTTTTTGGCCAAGAAGAGACTGAAGAATATGTGGAAGCAATTGATGCGGATTTGGCAGACTTAGAAGATAGCTTTTATGAATACGCCAATGATGAATATACCGATGATGATAATGATACTGACGATGACTATTATTTTGGCTCTGAAGATTTAGAAATGGTGGAAATGGAATGTCCGAATTGTCATGAACCGGTTGTATTTGAAGAAGATTTCTTATATGATGATAATGTAGAAATTACTTGTCCTGAATGTGGGGAAACAGTTTATATCAGTGAGGAATTAGATGATTCGGATATAGATGAAAATGAGAACGAATGAAATAGTTAGCGGATTTAGAAACCCTCTCCAAAAAAATGGAGAGGGTTTTTTGTCATAACTTGTCCGTTGGATTCATATACTGCAGTATAACTTCAAGGGAGTTTGTAAAATGGCAAGCAAGATTTTAAATCAATTAGCTCCGAATCTAAGAGACATTTTGGAAAATAGAGTTGATTGGGATACTGTAGAAGAGCTGCGGTTGAGAGTAGGCAGACCTTTAGTGATCAAAGACAAATTTCAGGAATATGGAATGAACTTTTTCGGGAAATGTCAAGTTGCTGATAGCTATTGTGTTACAACAGATGATCTTAATCGTAGTGTTCAGATTATGACTCAAAATTCTTGGTATGCCATTGATGAGGAAATTAGGGCAGGGTACTTGACTTTAGCAGGTGGTCATAGAGTTGGTATTTGCGGGAAAGTAGTTATGGAAAAAGGAGAAATTAAAACTTTAAAATATATTAATGGACTAAATATCCGTATAGCCAAGCAGGTCATCGGGGCAGCAAAGCTGGTGTTACCAAAGCTTTATTTCAATAATAAGCTGTCGTCAACATTAATTATCTCGCCTCCCGGTTGCGGTAAAACTACGCTTCTGCGTGACATTAGCAGGCAGTTGTCAAATAGTGGTATGGATGTAGTTATTATAGATGAGCGGTCTGAAATAGCCGCTTGTTATCAAGGAATCCCTCAATTAGACGTAGGCCTGCGTACAGATGTTATTGATGGCTGTCCAAAAGCCATGGGAATTATGATGGCTCTGCGTGGTATGACTCCTCAGGTGATTGTTACCGACGAAATTGGTCATCCTGATGACGGATATGCTTTGGCGGATGTTATTAGAGCAGGAGTCAATGTAATATCTTCATGCCATGGTTCTTCTTTAGAAGCTGTGCAAGCACGAGCATGGGTTCAGCTTGGAGGCAGTGTATTTACACAGGCAATTATTTTGTCCCGAAGAAATGGCCCGGGAACAATTGAACAGGTTCTTAAATGGGAACAGCCTGAATAGTATTTAGGTGCATTGATAGGGGTGAGAGCGATGTTGCGTTTAATTGGGGCTGTAATGATTATTGCAGCATGCGGTTTAGTCGGAATAATTGTCAGTAAAAGTTATTTATTGAGACCAAAATATTTGCATGATTTATCTGCTGCTCTGCAGTTGTTGGAAACTGAAATTAACTATACTCGCACCTCTCTGCCGGAAGCTTGTACTATAATTGCTAAACAAATTAAAGAGCCGGTTTCACAATTCTTCACCTGCTTTGCAGAATCCCTTAAGAATGAAAGTGGAGTCAATGCTCAAGAAGCCTGGGATAATTCCCTTATTGTATTGGTGGATGCGGGTTTTCTAAAGCAGGATATCGAGATTATAAAGCAGTTAGGAAGTGTACTTGGGCGCAGTGATGCTGCGGATCAACTTAAACATATAACTGCACTGCAAAAACGCATTCAGGCACTAGCTAAAGCAGCAGAACTGGAGAGAGATAAAAATGTACGTCTATGGAATTATCTAGGATTTTGTATTGGTGCCCTAGTAGTATTGCTGTTGATTTAAGAGTGGGAGGGGGCAAATCATGACTGATTTAACGCCCATATATCGTATTGCTGGATTAGGTATTTTAGTTGCCGTTTTAAATATTTTTCTGCAGCAGGCTGGTAGACAGGAACAAGCACAAATGCTTAGTTTAGCAGGGGTTATTATTGTATTATTATGGTTAGTTCAAATGGTCTCGCAGCTATTTGATAACGTAGAGGCAGTTTTTCGCTGGTAAATAGGGAGTGTTAATAAATGCTATGGGTTCCTCTAATAACAGGATTAGCTGTAGTCTTAGTTGTTGTCCAGTCACAGCTTCGCAGTTTTAATCAACCGTGGGCTATATTGCTGTCAACAGCTTTTATTGTTGTTTCTGTAATAATGCTGATCCCACAATTAGCACAGATAATTTCTTTGTTTCATGACTTATCAGGTAGTGCAGGTGTTGACTATCAATATCTCGGGCCTGTTTTGAAAACCATTGCGGTTGCATATGTTACATCTTTTGGTGCAGAGATTTGTCGAGATGCTGATGAAAATGCTATGGCTGCAGTAGTAGAACTAGCAGGAAAAATAGTTATCCTTCTTGTTGCTATACCTGTAGTTCAAGCTATTTTGTACGGTATATTTGGGATTATAGGATCATAAATGGGGTTATCTGTATGATGAATAACCAAGTATTTAGAGTGCTGCTTCTTGTACCGTTAATACTTTTAGCTTGTGGAACGTTTGCTTCAGCTGAGTCATCTGAAATCCTATTGCTCCAGGAATCAGTGAAAGAACAGCTGGATGCACTTGGACTGGCAGAATTAACTCGATATATCGAAAGAATTGAACCCGACTATCAGGAATTTCTGCCGGAAATGAATTGGCAGGGTATTTTCAGACCAGGTAGGCTCAAGTTCAGCTTCAGTGATTTACTCAAGAAGT
>JAAZMN010000212.1 GCA_012798795.1 Bacillota bacterium
TCTTTATGTGTATATTATTAGTAGTAATGATATTTGGACAAAGCAGCACTGTTACAGCTCAAACTGTTACAGAGATTCGTCAAGAACTTAGTCAAGCTCTGCAGCAGTCAGTACAATATCAAAATGATCTGGATAATTTACTGGCTGAAGCAGACGATGTAGATAAAGAATTAGACCCATTACGTCAGCAGTTGTTAGATGATTTGACGCGAAACAAAGGGAAGTTAAGTGATGATTTAAATAACTCATATCAAAAAACACAAGCCATTGAGATTGAGCTTAGCAATATGCGTCAGCAAATTGCTCGTGTCCGACGAATAGTCTATCAGCAGGATAATAAAATTTATCAGTATAAACAGACATTAATTGATAAATTAGGATTTACAGCTTTGTCGTGGCCATTGGCTGAGGAAGGAAAAATCAGTTCTGATTATGGCAATCGTATGCATCCTATATTTGACGAGGTGAGATTTCATACAGGAGTAGATTTGGCTGTTGATATGGGAGTAGTTATTAAAGCATCTGCTGAGGGAGTGGTAACTTTAAGTGAATCTCTTAATGGTTATGGGTTGACAGTGGTAATCGATCATGGTCATGGATTATCGACTCTTTATGGTCATGCTTCAGAACTGTTAGTTAAGGCTGGAGATATTGTAAAGGTCAATGATCCGATTGCACTTGTGGGTTCTACAGGTATTAGCACCGGCCCTCATCTGCATTTTGAAGTCCATCAGGATAATCAGCATATTGATCCAGGTATATGGTTAGATTAAGTTTTTAATATTTTAGCAGGATTTCATCTCCTGCAATTAGAAGTTTTATGAGAAGTTAAAATTTGTGATGAAATGAACTGCAGCATCATATGATTATGATAAACGGTAGGGACGGTGATCAGGTGAAACGTAGATTATATGTGCTATTAGCAGCTGTAATACTGTTAATTAGTGCTTTAGTATATGGTACCGTATTTTCCAGTGTGAACAGTGAGTTAAATAATGGTAATTCAGATGATTTCAGCAGCGTAATGGAAGTAATAACTTTAGTAAGGTCCAGGTTTTATAAACCTGTCGATACTACTGAACTTTTGTCTGCTTATGTTACTACAGGCAGCATTAATGGAATGTTAGCCGAAACCCTTCAAGATCCATACACACGTTTTATGGATCAACATGCCTATGAAGGGATGTTAAGTGATACAAGCGGTGTTTTCGGAGGTATTGGTATTGTAATTGGGATTCAAGATGATCAACTTACGATAGTTTCTCCAATTAAAGGTACACCAGGAGAACGAGGCGGTTTAAGGGCTCAGGATAAGATTATTAAAATTGATAACCGGGATACTCACTATATGACTACAGAAGAAGCTGCTAGTTTAATGCGGGGGGCACCTGGAACAGAAGTCACGTTAACAATCCAAAGAGGCGACGAAGTATTAGAGGTATTGATAGTACGGGATTTAATTAATGTGAATTCAATTGATAAAGCAGTTATTTTGGAGCCGGGTATAGGGTATATTTATTTGACAAACTTTTCGGATCGTACTTATGAGGAGTTAGTCAAGGCATTGGCAGATTTAGATGAACAAGGAATGGAAGGATTAATTCTCGATTTACGTTTTAACCCCGGTGGAACTCTAGCCGCAGCTCTGCAAGTAGCTAATGAATTTGTTGCCGAAGGATCGCTGGTCTATTTAGAGGATCGGGATGGTAACCGTATCGGTTATGAAGCGACTAAACAAGGAACCAGAGAGGAAATTCCTATGGTAGTTTTAGTCAATGGTTCAAGTGCAAGTGCTTCTGAGATTGTTTCAGGTGCACTGCGCGATAATGATTTAGCAGTACTTGTAGGTACTCATACTTTTGGCAAAGGTTTGGTGCAATCAGTAATTCCGCTGCGTGACGGTGGTGCTATTACATTAACCGAGCAAGTTTATCTGACAGCGGGAGGACATGATATTAATCAGGTTGGTCTCCTTCCAGATTATGAACTGGAGATCGATGAAGAAGAAGAGTTAGCTATTTATCTAGGTGATACTGATGTGGAAGATACACAACTGATGAAAGCATTAGAGATAGTGCGAAGTAAGTTAAGTAAGTAGCAGGTTGTGTAGATGGAGGTTTTGAGTTAAGTGGATAAATTACAGGAAGTTATGGCACTCATTTTTCGGCTAATGCCATTAATTATTTTTGATCCGATATACTTGTTATTATTTATCATATTGTTATTTATAATTTATAATCAGTATAGGAGGGTCTATGTACTTCAGCAGAGAATGTTTCGTTTACACCGCAGTGGCCCGTTAAAGGAAACGCTGATTAGTTTAGGATACGGCCTACTCGGAGGAATCATTGCCAGTACCCTCTTTGTATTTTTGGGTTTTACTTTTACAGGTACTGGTATTATTTATATTTGGTTTACAGCGTTATTATTGATGTTAATAAATCCTCGCTTTCTCTGCTTTTCGTATGCCGGTGGACTAATCAGCATCATACATTTAATTTTTGGTGTTCCGAAACTCAGTGTACCTTCTATAATGAGTTTAGTAGCAATTTTGCATTTAGTAGAGTCGGTTTTGATCTTTTTAAATGGACACAAAAATCCCATGCCCATTTATATTAAAGATGAAAAAGGACAGATTGTCGGGGGTTTTAGTCTCCAGCGGTTTTGGCCGCTGCCGCTTATTGCTGTGTTAGCTTCAATTGAGCTCAGCACTGCTTTAGAAGGAGCCGTAGCTATGCCTGATTGGTGGCCTTTGTTAAAGCCGGATTTAGTAATACCTGCTGGTTTTGTTTTAGCTTATCAATTATTCCCAATATTTGCCGGCCTTGGTTATAGTGATCTGGCTTTATCGAGTACCCCAGAGAAGAAAGCTGTTTATTCGGCGAGAAATTTATTTATCTACAGTATTGTTTTATTACTGCTGACTATGTTGGCGGATAAGTTCAGCTTTTTGGAGATAATTCCGGTTTTATTCGCCCCTTTAGGCCATGAATTAGTAATTTATCTCGGTCGGCAAAGAGAGAAGAAAAAGGGTTCGATTTTTTGTAATTCAGATGGAGTAATGGTATTAGATGTATATCCCAATTCTCCAGCGGAGAAAATGGGTTTGAAAGCCGGAGATGTGATTTTACAGGTAAATGATATAGAAATAGAAAGCCCTGAGCAGTTATTATCAGAAATGTCACCGTGGCTGATAGATCCGACCTTTATGGTGAAAAATGTGGTTGAAGATACGCCTAAGCGGGAGATTTTCTTTAAAGGGAGGGTGCCGCCGCTGGGATTCATACCCGCACCTCTACAAAATCAAGCGGTTTATATGGTAACAAAAGAAGGTTTGCTGGAACGATTATTTAAAAAATGGCGGGGTCAGAAGAAGGAGTGACAAGAGTGGGTCAAATAGTATCAAATAAGAAAATGGTACTTATATTAGTCTTACTCTTGCTATTCTGTGTTGTAGTCAGCAGTACCACAATTTGGCTGTTTGCAGCCCAACTACATGCTGTATCTCCTGAATCTGTCAATGCTGATGAATTTACCCAAATCGATGATTCCGGGCAGTCTGCGAAGTTTAATCAAATTGATGAATCGGTTGAGTTAGAATTCTTACTAAATCAAGACAAGCTGGAATTTATTCCGGAATTTTTGCATGGACAGGGGTATTTAATTGAAAGTATAGTTGATGACCGTGAACAGTGCCGGATAGAGTGTATAGTTGTACCGACGACGGTAGAATTAGATTTTCTTGAAATGATCACATTATTAGAAACAGAGCTGTGGAACCGTGGTAAATGGGAGTTTATAACTGAATTCGATGATAGTTTAACAGCTACGGTGAATCTAAGACAGTCCGAATACTGCTATCAGCTTATTATACATCGGTTAACACCGTATGATTATGCTGATAATGGCAGACCGAAACTTGCTGTAGTTATTGATGATTGGGGTTATTCATCAATGCATTCTGCTGCGTTTTTGAATTATCCATTTCCGCTGACTACTGCGATTTTACCGTTTCTTGCTCAATCATATCGATTGGCCGAGCAAGCAGCTGCTCATGGACATGAAGTGATTTTGCATCAGCCTATGGAACCACTTAACAAGTATTTTAATATTGGGGCTAGTGGTATATTAAGCTCAATGGACGAAGTAGAAGTTGAAGAACGAATAGAAAAGAATATTGCCCATCTCCCGATGATAGTCGGGGTCAATAATCATATGGGCTCGAAAGTTACTGCTGAGTCTGAAGTTATGGAAGTTGTGCTGAAAACTCTTAAGAAACATAATCTGTATTTTTTAGACAGTTCAACTACTAGTATGTCTGTAGTTAATCAAGTGGCATCAGAAATAGGAATACCTTATGCAGTTAATAATCAATTCATCGATAATGTAAACGAAGTAGAAATGGTGAAGAAGGAGCTGCGAAAGATTATACAACGGGCACTGGAATCTGGTTCGGCGATAGTTATTGGACATGTTAGATCAGCTACAGCCGCAGCTTTATGGGAAATGATACCGGAATTTTTAGCAGCAGATATTCAAATAGTACCTGTATCGCAGTTGCTTATTTACCCGGATGAAGATATCGAAGCATTTAACAATGTCAGTGAAGAGGGGGTTTTTTAACAGTGCAACGGTATCTGCTGAAAGCTTCCTCAATTACTTCAATGGCAATTTCTTTTTGGTGCCATTTTCCGACTCTAGTTTTCTTTTTTTCAAGTTCCTTGTAAATTTTAAAGAAATGTGTGACTTCATGTAAAATGTGTGAAGGGACATCATTAAGGTTGTTAACCCAATTCCATTGTGGGTCCTTAATTGGAACACAAAGGATTTTTTTATCCGGACCTTTTTCATCCCACATATCAAATACGCCTACGGGTTTTGAACGGATCATACAGCCTGGAAATGTAGCTTCCCCTACTAATACTAAGGCATCGAGGGGATCGCCGTCTTCAGCCAGTGATTCCGGGATAAATCCATAATCTGCCGGATAATGGACGGCTGAAAAAAGCATACGATCAAGGTAGAAGCATCCGTTTGTTTCGTTGTATTCGTATTTATTACGACTTCCTTTAGGAATTTCCACCATCACGAGTAGTTCGTCCAATTGTTATTATCCGCCTCTCGAATTTATTAATTTGTTATAATATTAATTACCAAGAAGGAGACCTGCGTTTGTTATCGAACATATGTGTGTATCTATTTATTATGACCAATTATTTACTTCTCTATACGAACAGGGTAATAGGAAAGAGGGTTAATTAATGTCCAACAAACAATTTAAAGTTGTTTCTCAATATCAACCTGCCGGTGATCAACCTGAAGCTATAGAGAAATTGGTTTGGGGAATCAATCAGGAGATGAGGGCCCAAACGCTACTTGGAGTAACAGGTTCAGGCAAAACTTTTACTATGGCTAAGATCATTGAAGCAGTGCAAAAACCGACAGTAGTAATAGCGCATAATAAAACTTTGGCAGCACAATTATGTAATGAATTTCGTGAGTTTTTTCCTGATAATGCAGTGCACTATTTTGTTAGTTATTATGATTATTATCAACCTGAAGCGTATGTACCACATAGTGATACATATATTGAGAAAGATGCTTCTATCAACGAGGAAATCGATCGATTGAGGCATGCCGCTACCAGTGCTTTGTTTGAGCGGCGTGACGTTATAATCGTAGCCAGTGTTTCGTGTATTTACGGTTTAGGTTCACCTGAGGATTATATGGGTATGACATTATCGTTGAGAAACGGTGAGTTTAGAGATCGCGACCACATTTTAAGGCGTTTAGTCGGTATCCAATATGAACGAAATGATATTGGGTTTTCCCGCGGTACCTTTCGAGTACGCGGTGATGTTATTGAGATTATTCCTGCTTACAGCGATCATGTGGTTCGAATTGAACTCTTTGGAGATGAAGTGGAGCGAATATTGGAGCTTGATCCAATAA
>JAAZMN010000213.1 GCA_012798795.1 Bacillota bacterium
ACTACCAATGTCTGAAATGGTTTAACAGAATTCATTGTAATAATTTCTTGACCTGCTTCTGATTGAATATGAGCTAATGTTTCCGTCGGAATGGTTGACGTCATAACTGCCAAGAACTGTTGTGATGAAGTACTCGATGGAACTTTAGCCATCCCAGCACTGCCAGCTGCTATCAGCAACCCTCCATGGACATCAAAATATTCATCGTAATCAAGAGCTCCATTAGCGTTATCCGTAGGCCCATTGATGATAACTGTCCCATTTGTCATTTTGATACTTCCATTTGCATCAATACCATCGCCTTGAGAATTTATATAAACATAACCACCGGTGATCAACAACTGAGCATCTTTACTTATATTAAACGCATTGTGTCTTGGTCTACCAATAACAGCTGATTGATCATTACCTCCTGCCACATTTATACCATCATCTTGAGAATAAACATGTAGTTTACCACCGTTTATAGTAATTTGAGTACTTTCAATTCCTTCATAACTGTCTAATATGCGAATATCACCGCCATTGAATACAGCTGAACTGTCAGCGTGAATGCCATCATCTTCTGAACAAATACTAATAAGACCACCGTTAACGGCAATACTCTCGTTGGCATGAATAGAATCGCCTACTGAATCTATTGTAACATTTCCGCCCTTAATAATTACTTTCGTTTCTGCCTGCACACCCTCTTTTCCTGACACGATTTTGACAGTACCATCTTCAATATAAATATAACCTCCCAAGGGATCTTCGGTATTATTTGACTGTATACCGTCGCCTCGAGCATTAATTGATATAGTTCCATCTCTAACAGCAATTGAATCGGTACCCTTTAACCCATCTTCTACAGAGTTAACAACTAATGTCCCTGATATAATTTTCAAATCATCTTTACTAACGATACCATGCTTATAATTTGCATTTACTATCAAAGTGCCACTGCCATTAATAGTAAGATCTTCTTTACTGAAAATCACTGCGTCAGGTTCGTTACTTCCTCCATCATCATAAATGTAAGTTTCACTATCCGTCAGGTAATTATTGGTACCCTCCGCTAGAGTTAAAAAAAGCTTATCTGCACTTAAAACGTATATTGGAGCTGATGATTGACTTGTAATATCAACGCCGGCCAATACTATTTGAATATCATCGTTTTTCCCTGCATCGACAATAATTTGTCCATCGCAAAAAATACCCCTAAGAACGTAAGTTCCTGCAGCTCTTATCCATACATTAGGGCCAATTTTTTCAGCTCCATGACCATTAATTTCAATAGATTCACCGTTTAACTCAATAATGGTCGGGTTCTTTTCTATATACCGAGCATTAAGATCTTTATTGCTAAATTGAACTGAATAATCTAATAGGCTGTTTGATTCACTTCTAACATGACAATTGTAAGAACTGAACAGTAAAACAACCAATATAATGGTAATTAATTTGTGATTGCCAGGTGTCATCATATACATCCCTATCTATTTAATGTTAGTAATCCAATTACCGAGAATCTGAAGCAGTTGACCATCTACTCTCCGCTCTGGATCGGTATACGACAGCGGAACACCCTCGGTCATTTTCAAAACATGATCAAGACCTTCTACAATGTGCAGCTCACGCTGGCTTTCAGGCAAAGTAGACGCTAAATTCCGGGCATCTTCTACTTGAATTTGAATGTCAGCCGTTCCTTGAATTATTAACACCGGTAATTGAACTTGAGATAAAACTGCGGCAGGATCAGCTGTCAACCAATCTTTAATTAACTCTCTTTGCGAAATAAAACTCAATATTACCTGTTCAATTTCAGTCGGTAGTGAGTAATCGCTAAGCTCATAAGCTGTACCTGACATAACAGCATCATACATATCTGTTAGAGCTCTTTCTGTGCGTTCAGTCAGTCCTTGATCAAAATAACCTTCAGCAACAGCTGCCTCTGTCTGTGTTAACAGCTGGCGCTTTACAGTATCAAAAAAAGGATAGCCAGCACCTGATAACAGTACAATACCTGCTAAATCTTGGCGTTTAGCAGCTACTTCAGATACTAACCAAGCCCCTTCACTGTGCCCTATCAGATAGACCCGACTGGAATCAATAAAATCATAATCTTTCAGATGCTCTACTAGATAGTCAATATCGTTAATATAGTCATTAAAACTTGTAGGAAGCCCTTTGCTTTCCCCAACCCCCCGCTTATCGAAGCGTAATACCACAATGCCCCTCGAGGCTAAATAATGAGCTATTTCTTTAAGATAATCAGCAGCTCCTGGCATTACATAACTATTACCATCCCGGTCTGTTGGTCCAGAACCGGCCGCAATAACTGCAGCCGGTAGCTTTAAACTCATGGGTACATGCGGTATTGATAATGTCCCGCTGATCACTGCACCATTGGTTTTTACCTCAACAATTTTCTCTTTAAAATCAAAACCGCCAAAATCCTTAAATACCCGCTCCAACTCGGGTTCTTCGTCTAAACCGATCATGGTTATTTCATAGGCTTGCATCGGGATATTGAGTTTAATCAAACTGCGATCTTTTATATCCACCCAAATATCTATCAATACTCCCACATTTACTTGATAGTGTTCTGTTAAATAGGCTCCAATTTGTTCCTCTTCAATATATGCGATTTTCATGGGAATCGGCTGATCGGACTGCAGAATTTGAACCGGTAAAACCAAACTGCTCTCTTGAATCTCATCTTTTCCCCCATCGAAAATCCATGTTGACACCATATAATCGGATATCACATTATTATCCAAGGCAAGAACATTGTTAATTGGAATGGTATTTGTCTGGCCTAACTGAAAAACTGTATATGCTGTAGTATCGTTCCAGACCATTTCCAAATCAAGAACTCCACCCTGAATAATGGAAAAATTATACTTATATGGTTTCTTGGGAAATTCCTCTCCTACAAATGTATAATTTGTGGCAATTTCCGTATTTAAGCTGGGATATTTTACTAGGGTATTAAGATGAGTTTCATCATTTTCCACAGATAGTTCTATCTGAATAGTACCTAAATCACTTCCTGCCTGCTTCATGCGATATTCCCTCACAACAGTTTGTGCACCGACTGTTTTACCGGCAAATAACACTAGAATAACCAATAACCAGACTAATCTTATCT
>JAAZMN010000027.1 GCA_012798795.1 Bacillota bacterium
ACATCCATTAATACAGCCAGTCTTACAGCCACGGCCATTCCAATGGCCACAGCTTCACCGTGACGATACACTTTATAATTAGTTGCTCGCTCTATGGCATGGCCAACAGTATGGCCGAAATTCAAGATAGCCCGTAAACCCTGTTCTTTTTCATCAATATTCACAATCTCCGCCTTTATTTCACAGCAGCGGGAAATCACCTTTGTTACACATGCTTGATCCCGGGCAAGAATTGGTTCCTTATGCTCTTGGAGAAATTGGAAAAACTGACCATCCCATATTATTCCATATTTAATCACTTCAGCTAATCCAGCTAACCATTCGCGTTCAGGTAAAGTATTTAATGTATTAATATCTGTGAGAACCATTTTAGGATGATAAAATGAACCAATCATATTTTTTCCTAAAACATGGTTAACTGCAACTTTTCCACCGACGCTGCTGTCTACTTGTGCTAATAGCGTTGTCGGAATTTGCACGAAGGGAATTCCCCGCAGATATACAGCGGCGACAAACCCAGCTAAATCACCTACCACTCCCCCGCCTAAAGCTAAAAGCAGTGTTTTTCGTGACAGGTTCTTACTTAATGCGTAAGTGAGAACTTGTTCTGTCATAGCCCACGTTTTATACTTTTCTCCATCAGGCAGAATAAATTTAAATACCCGCTTGCCTAAACTGGATAACTGTTTTTCGACTTTCTCTCCATATAAAGGGAAAACAGTATCATTACTGATAAGAAAAACATCTGGACAGACTGAAAAATCTGGTAAATCCCGCAAATAAGCACCCATATCATCCAGCAAACCTGTCCCAATATATATCGGATAGTTTGCTGATGCAGTTCTTACCTGTAATTTGTCAATCACTATTAACCACACTCCAATCGACTCCAATTTCCGCAAGCACTTGATTAAAATTTGGGAATGAAACTGCAGTAGATTCCGCTTGCATAATGGAAGTTTTACCTTCAGCCATTAACCCAGCCACTGCCAGCGACAATGCTATGCGGTGATCTCCATGGCTGGAACATACCGCCCCAGTTAAAGGCCTTCCGCCTTTGATTCTTAATCCATCAGGCAGCTCTGTAATGTCAATGCCCAGTTTACTAAATTCATTAACCATGACAGCTATGCGATTGCTTTCCTTAACCCGAAGTTCAGCTGCATCTCTAATCTCCGTGACTCCTTCGGCAAAAGCAGCTGCCACTGCCAAAATGGGAATTTCATCAATTAAACGCACCACCAAGTCTCCAGCAACTTTAATACCGCTCAGTCGAGCGGTTTCAACAGTGATATCACCAACCAATTCTCCCATCTTCATTTGCTTATTATCGATAGTGATATTACCACCCATTTCCTGCAAAACGTCAATAATTCCTGTACGACTCGGATTTAATCCAACATTTTTTAAAACCAGCTTGGAATCAGGTACAATAGTGGCTGCTGCTATTAAAAATGCAGCTGTTGACATATCTCCAGGAACTTGAATATCACAGCCATACATTGTCTGTCTGCCTTTCACCCTTACACTCAGCCCGTCTGTTATAACCGGCACTCCAAAACCCTGTAACATTAGTTCAGTGTGATTGCGGGACACAGCTGGTTCAGTTACCTCAGTCCAACCATCAGCGAATAACCCGGCTATTAAAATCGCCGATTTTACCTGTGCACTGGCAACTTCGGTACAATATGAAATCGGCTCTAAATTCCCTCCCCGAATTGCTAAAGGAGCCAGACTATCCTGCTTTCTTCCGATAACCGCTGCACCCATCTGTTTAAGTGGTTTTGTCACTCTATCCATAGGACGACTGCGAATTGACTCATCACCGGTAATAAAACTGCCAAAGGGCTGCCCTGCTAACAATCCGCTCATTAAACGAATAGTGGTACCTGAATTACCTACATCCAGCATATCCCTGGGTTCCCGTAGTCCTGCTAACCCCCGCCCATATACAGTTATTATCCCGTCTTGACAGCTAATTTCAATACCTAATTTACGCACACAATCTATTGTCTTTAAGCAGTCCGCACTGGCCAGGAAATTAGCTATCCGCGTCTCGCCTTGAGCTAATGAACCTATGATAACTGCTCGGTGAGAAATAGACTTATCTCCCGGAACTATAACACAGCCGTCTAAACTATTTGACTTGGAGACAATAAGTACTGCCAACGATAATCACCTCTATTCCCTTTCCCTGATTATATCCTAGACCGGCAAATAATTACAGTTTTTTTCAAATAAAAAAGAGGTTTATTAAAGGATTGTCATCATTAATGACTAATTTTCATATTATAACAACATTTTTATTATTTAGGGGGGTAAGACTTGAAAAATATTGAACTTAAGAAATATGCCCCGCTTTTCACCAGTTACTCAGAACTGCGGGTGCATGAAAATCGAAGCTTGTCAATTGGCTTTCTTAAAGGCAGTAATATTCAAAACGTCAAATCTTCTACCAGTGGCGTATCTGCTCGCGTTTATCATCATGGTTCATGGGGCTTTGCCTCTAGTCCCAA
>JAAZMN010000214.1 GCA_012798795.1 Bacillota bacterium
GGCGGAGGATTAGCGGCTCAAAAAGCAAAGCAGATTTTCTTAGCTGCTTTAAAAGGGGATTTAATGAATGGTGAAGAAAGGTTGATACCATGATTGGGGAAGTACTTTCAAATAGATATGAAATCATAAAAAAAATAGGCGATGGAGGTATGGCTTTGGTTTATAGTGCCAAAGACTTACTTCTTAATCGCCTAGTTGCTGTTAAAGTTTTACGGGATCAGTATGCCACCGATAGCGAGTTTATCGATCGGTTTCACCGGGAAGCCCAAGCAGCAGCAAGTCTATCCCATCCCAACGTGGTTAATGTCTACGACGTGGGGCAGATTGGGAAAACTCCTTTTATTGTTATGGAGTATGTGGAAGGCAAAAATTTAAGTGAAATTATTAAAGAGCAGGGTACGCTGAAGTCGGAATATGCTATAAATATCGGAATTCAAATCTGTTCAGCCTTAACTCATGCTCATAGACATAATATAGTTCATCGGGATATTAAACCACACAATATTTTAGTAACTAAAGATGGCTTGGTGAAAGTTACGGATTTTGGAATTGCTGCAGTGTCATCTATTAGCATTACTGAGACGGGCGTTGTGTTGGGATCAGTCTCATATTTTTCACCAGAGCAAGCTCGTGGAAATAAGGTTGATCATCAATCGGATCTATATTCCTTAGGAGTAGTGCTTTACGAGATGCTGTGCGGCTGTGTGCCTTTTCGCGGAGACACACCTATCTCCATTGCCTTAAAGCATATTCAAGAATTGCCTGTCCCGCCTAGTAAAATAAATCCAGATATCAGTCCTGAACTGCAGCATATAATACTAAAACTTTTAAGCAAGAAGCCTGGTGAACGGTTTCAAACAGCTAGAGAACTAAGTGTTGAATTGGAAAAGCTTGATACAACCGTAAGAACTCAAAAAATAGAAATCAATGATATTGAACAAATAGATAAACAAAAAATAGAGGAGGAAATAGCAGGAGTGCCCAAAACTCAACGAAAAGTAAAACGTAAAAGTAGTTTTTCTAAATTCTTATTAGTGCTTTGTATAATTGCAGTTTTAATGTATGGATTAATTCGGATATTTTCGGCAGTATTATTTCCTAAAGACGTAGAAGTACCGTCTATTATAGGTTTGAGTCTGGATGAGGCGGAGATAGTACTAGAAAATCATCAGTTGAGACTAACAATTGAGGCAGAGGTTTTTGATAATAAAGTACCAGAGAATTATATTATCAGTCAAGATCCGAAACCACATAGAATGAAAAAAGAGAATCAATATGTTTCGGTTCGGGTTAGCAAAGGACCTGAATATGTGAGTATGCCTAGTTTTATCGGGCAATCCAGCCGCGAAGCCCAGCTGAATCTCACTCAATTTGGCTTTATTTTAGGTAATATAATACCTGAGATTACTACTGAACACCCGGTTAACACGGTTATTGACCAGACTCCCGAGCCAGGCAAGGAAATACCGTTAGGAACTGCAGTCGATTTAACTATCAGTCAAGGGGCCGGTGTCGTCGCCACTTTTATTCTTCCCGATTTTAGAGGCATGGATATACAGGATGTGAGAAAACAACTTTCCGAACTTGGCCTGCTTGAAGGAAGTATTATACCTGAGTACAATACAATCGTACCAAAAGACCAAGTAATTGAACAAAATCCGCCAGCACGAACTGAAGTTGAAGTTGGTTGGAAAATCGATTTAGTGTACTCTGAAGGATTACCAGGTCAAACATCTCCGTCTAAAACCGAAGGGGTACAGCGCTGGACAACCGATGGCATTTGGCGAGAAAATGCAGTAAGAATTGAAATACCAGAAGGCATCGAACAAGAGGTGGTAATTGTTGTTGATGATGATTTTGGCTCACGCGATGTCTATCGTCAGACTCACAGCGGCGGCTCAAGTTTTACATATACAGTAAAGGGCCGGGGCGACAAAGCGAGAATTCTAGTGTATATCGGCGGCAGATTATTTATTGACCGGTACTTTGTGGAATGATGCCTATGAAAAAAAATATTATCATTAGAGGAATAGGCGGTTTCTACGATGTACTTACATTCGATAACAAAATAATTAGGTGTAGACTGCGGGGTAAATTAAGACTGACTGAGTCAAGAATTTTAGTCGGTGATTGGGTTGTTATATCTTATATTAATGATAAGGAAGGTGTCATTGAAGAAATTTTACCGCGAAAAAATCAGTTGATTCGGCCTGCAATTGCCAATATTGATCAAGCAGTTATTGTACTGTCATTTACCGCTCCTAAACCTGATTTGTTATTACTTGACAGATTATTGGTACTGATTAATGCAGCTGAATTAGAACCTGTTATCTGTATAAATAAATCTGACTTGTGTAATGAAGGTTTAGATCTAGCTGATAATATTCGGGTTTATCAAGATATAGGTTATCGTCTTGTTATTACAAGTACCGTTGATAATACCGGAATTAAAGAGCTGAAAGAGCTGCTTAATGAGAAAGTCAGTACATTTGTCGGGCCTTCAGGAGTAGGTAAATCTTCTTTATTAAACAGCATTGTATCCGGGCTTAAATTACCGATAGGAGCAATTAGTACCAAGCTTCAACGTGGTAAGCATACCACTCGTCAGGTAGAGTTAATTAGTTTGCCCTGCGGAGGGTTAGTGGCGGATACTCCAGGGTTTTCTCAGCTATCATTGACTGGTTTGGCCATGGAGGATCTGCAAAAATATTTTCCTGAAATATGGTCAACTGCTCACAACTGCAAGTTTAGAGGTTGTTTACATCATAAAGAACCAGACTGTGCAGTTATGAAAGAGGTTTCTTTAGGCAATGTATCAAAACACAGATATGAAAACTATCTGGCATTAATGTCTGAATTAAAAGTATAAAATACCTATAACAACAAGGAGGTGAGCAGCTTGGGTAAGCTGAAAATTTGTCCGTCAATTCTTGCAGCGGATTTTACAAAATTAGGAGAAGAGATACGTCGGGTTGCTAATGCCGATTACATTCATATTGATATTATGGACGGTCATTATGTACCGAATCTCAGTTTTGGTTACCCAATTGCAGCTGCAGCAAAACAAGCTGCTGATTTACCACTAGATGTGCATTTGATGGTTGCGAATCCGGATCAGTATATTAGTGATTTGCAAATCCTAAAACCTGAATATTTAACGGTACACTATGAAGCATGCACACATCTGCAGAGAACGCTATCAAGTATTAGAGAAGCAGGAATGAAAGCAGGTGTTGCATTAAACCCTCATACGCCAATTAGTGGACTAAAGTACATTATGGATGATTTGGATTTAATACTTATTATGACGGTAAATCCTGGTTTCGGAGGCCAAAGTTTTATTCCAAAAATGCTGGACAAAATTA
>JAAZMN010000215.1 GCA_012798795.1 Bacillota bacterium
CGATAAGCACCTAGAGCACTGATCATTGTTTCCGGTAAAGTAGTACCAATACTGACAATAGTAGCCCCGACGATTACTTCGGGAATGCCGAAAGATTTGGACAACCATACGGCACTGTCTACTGCCCAATCAGCTCCTTTAATTACAGCAATTAGTCCAATGATAAATAATAGATAAACAGTCCACGATATCAAAATAATGCTCCTTTCCAGGATAAAAAGGTAATTAAAAAAAGAGACTCTTATCATGAATATTCCCCAATTCATGTTAAAAGTCTCGTCCTTTGTTGTTCAAAGGTAAAGTTCCAGGCTAACGCCGAGATTGTTGGCACTTTACTAGTGACTACTCCCTTTTAATCTAGTAGAACAGTTCTACTTAAAGTAATAAACTCCTGCCGCTAATTAGATTAAAATTTTTATCTTTTGGCATTATCGGTTAATCGGACATGTAAGACGTCCAAAACCGGCAAATGAATTAGCCCAATATTTACCTTTTAAGCGTGCATTTGTCAGCACAACTCTGCCTGCGTTGGCTGAAGCTGTAATAAAATGAATTACATCGCCTTGTATATGAGAAAAAATGGCAGCACCGGTAATGTTTCCGGCAGTATTCTTAAAGAAGATTAGATCTCCTGGAACAATTTCTGATTGAGTGAGGGGATAACTGTTATACTCAGCTAATATTTTACTGGTAGCATCAGATACAGTGGTTGTTTTGGCATCATCAAACCAAAATCTGATGTCAGATATTACATTCCTATAGGAATTAACTATCAAAGCAGATGCATCTACACCTATATCCACCCCGGGTTCTCGGCCTTTAGCTAATTCTGTTAGATATTGTTCAACGCTGATACGACCGCCATAGAGATAGGCTACTTCATTGTTTACATATTCAAGAGCATACTCATAAGCTTGATAAGCTTGATGAGGTGAAACTGTCAGCTGATTTTCGGATGCTAAACAAGAATTTGCACCGCCGATAATCACTGCACATAATAACAAAATAAAAACCAAGCTCACTTTATTTGATTTAGTGTTAACAAATTGCATTACAACACCCTCCCATATTATTAGCTGGCTTGTTTCAGCTTGTTCTTAATTAAAGAATATATTATAATAAACAAACAAGCAAGCAAACAACTTTTTGGAGTAAATGAGAGGCGGAATGGTGATAAATTTGGAAGAACAAGGCATTAAGCTAATACTTACAGCAATATTAAAAGTATATGCAGTATTTACAGTGCTAACTGGGGTTTTAATGTTTGCCATTCCTGTTACAAAAAAGAACGAATATCAAAATAATGTAGAACACCAGCGATTTTATGGTACAGGAGAAGGGGTTGACCAAGCTGTACTGCTGGATGACCCGTCGTTAGCTGCTTTAGCCCGTCATGATATTATTGTAAATGCTGAGCACACAATTGATGTGGCCTATTACAGCTTGCATCGTGATTATTCTGCTGAGGCCCTATTTGGAGCATTAATTGAAGCTGCCGATCGCGGAGTTAAAGTGCGTATTTTATTAGATGGTATTGCTCACAGTATGACAGGGAGTCTGCGAGCAGTACGCTATGCCATTATGCATCATAAAAATATGGAATTAAAGCTCTATGAACCTTTTAATCTCCTGCAGCCTTGGACTTGGAATAATCGGTTTCATGATAAGTATATTGTTGTTGATGACTGCTGGGGGATTATTGGGGGAAGAAATGTTGGAATTCGCTATTTTGATCCTAACAGCAAACGTCCTGTAAATGATCGGGATGTTTTGATTATTAATCAGGGGGGAGAAGACGGCCAAGCTAGTGTAATACATCAGTTTAAGGACTATTTTGACTTGCAGTGGAATTGTCCATATGCTCGTAAGGCTAGAGTGCCCTTGAGACTTATGGCTCAAAGATTAATTTCGGGGGGAAGAGAAAAGACGGAACAGGTAATTAGAGAGGCACGCCATATAGCTCGGACTTATTATGACGAGAAGTTTGATTGGCAGTCTCTGGCTCTTCCTACAAGAAAGATTACATTGATTCATAATCCGGTGAAGCGGATGAATAAAGAACCGCGGATTCTGATGGAATTAGCAGCTTTGATGGATAAGGCCAAGGAGCGTATATTGATTCAGAGTCCCTATGTGATTCCAACTCGTGCCATGCTCAGCTGTTTTTCAGATGAGCCTTTCCAGGCTGAGATTGTGGTTCTTACCAACCATCCTGCCTCCCGATCTAATTCGAATATTTTCGCTGTTGCAGGATATCTGAACAAGAAGCGACTTGTGGAAAGCTCTGCCGATGTGCTTTATGAATATTATAATTCGGGAAGCATTCATGCGAAGACATTTGTGTTTGATCAAACTCTCAGTATGGTTGGTTCGTATAATTTTGATGCCCGCAGTTCATTTTTAAGTACGGAAAGCATGGTGGTCATTGACAGTCCGGAATTTGCTCAAGTTCTGGAGGAATCGGTAACAGAAACAATTAGAGAGGGATTAACTGATCAGACGATGCCGCTGGTAAAACAGGTAATTGTCGGGTTCTTTAGGGTGATACTGTTCTTTTTCGATTTTCTTTTATAGCAGCTGAATCACTTGTCTTTTTGGCAGAAGTTGAACAAACTTGATACATCGAATATTTTTTCTACCATTGACATTATCACAGCATGCTGGTATAATTGTAAATTGTCTGGACCAAGTTTGTATTTTTTGTTTGGGCGAATAGCTCAGCTGGGAGAGCACCTGCCTTACAAGCAGGGGGTCACAGGTTCAAGCCCTGTTTCGCCCACCATTGTTTGTACTGTGCGGTAGTAGCTCAATTGGCAGAGCGTCGCGTTGCCATCGCGAAGGTTGCGAGTTCGATTCTCGTCTACCGCTCCAGTATCGTGGAACCGTGGTGTAGATGGTTAACACGCCGGCCTGTCACGCCGGAGATCGCGGGTTCGAGTCCCGTCGGTTCCGCCATTATTTAAGTCTATTACTGGGGTGTAGCCAAGCGGTAAGGCACAGGACTTTGACTCCTGCACGCCCTGGTTCGAATCCAGGCACCCCA
>JAAZMN010000028.1 GCA_012798795.1 Bacillota bacterium
ATACCTTCACATAAGTTTCTCCAGTAATAAAGAAATCAAATTGATGTAATGCATCGAAAACTTCAAAAATACCTCCGGTACAAGAATTCTCGATTGGCACTATACAGTATTTAACCTGGTTATTGTCTAACAGCTTAAATGCATCGAAAAATGTTCTTACACCGGTTACCTCGACCGGTTCTGTAAAGTAATTTAGTAAGGCTTGTTCACTGAATGACCCGGGCACTCCGGGGTATGCGATCTTTAGATTTTTTTCCATTTATCAAGACTCCTTAAACATAGCTCTTAATACTGTGAATTTGTTTAACTGCCTGAACTAAATGAGTGTATTTTTCCGGTTTTAGAGATTGAGCGCCATCAGAAAGAGCTAATTCGGGTTGATGATGAACTTCGATCATGAGGCCATCGGCTCCGGCTGCAATAGCAGCTTTCGCTAAAGGCTCGACCATTTCCCATTTTCCTGCAGCATGGCTCGGATCACAGATAATTGGCAGATGAGATAGTTCCTTTATTGCTACTATAGAACTAATATCAAGGGTGTTGCGAGTATATGTCTCATATGTGCGAATTCCTCGCTCACATAGGATTACCTTATGATTACCGGCGGCTAAAATATATTCAGCTGCCATTAAAAATTCCTCAATGGTTGCTGACATTCCACGTTTAAGCAGAATTACTTTGTCTGTTTGTCCAACTTTCTTTAAAAGGGCAAAGTTCTGCATGTTACGGGCTCCGATTTGGATTACGTCTGCATAATCGGCAACAAGATCCACCGTATCATCAGAAATACATTCAGTAACAATGGGCATACCTGTAGATCTTTTTGCTTCTAATAGTATTTTTAGGCCTTCTTCTTCTAATCCTTGAAAACTATATGGCGATGTTCGCGGTTTATAGGCACCGCCGCGCAAAAGATCGGCTCCAGATCGTTTAACGTGATTAGCAATTGTAAGCAGCTGTTCTTTACTTTCTACGGCACAGGGCCCGGCAATCATAATAATATTACCGTTACCAACTTTACATCCATTGATATCTATTACAGTATCCTCAGGATGAAAGTGGCGGCTTACACGTTTAAACGGATGTTGAACGCGTAATACCCGATCAACGTAAGTATGAGCTTGCAGTTGTTGAACATTAATTAATGTTGTATCACCGATCAAACCGAGTATTGTATAATTTGCCCCTTGCGAAAAGTCAATATCAAAACCTAAGCTTCTTAACTTCTTCTCCAATTTTTCTAATTCATCAGCAGGTGTGTTAGGTTTCATAACAATTACCATTGTGATTCCTCCTTATTTTTATAAACTGTCTTTTTGTATATTTACTATAAAAAAAGGAGACTTATCTAAAAGTCTCCTTTGGATATACAAATATATGATAAAACTTGATCAGGATTCATTTAGAAAAAGTAGTTTATATGTAAATTTTGGAAAGTAAAAATAACCGGCACTAAAATAATAATAGCCCCAGCCAAAAAACCAATACATAAAACTAAATGCCCTTTTTCGTAAATGATTTAACCGCATAATAAAACCGTACTTTCTACCTTTTTTTCAATTATATAAGTAATATCCATTGTTGTCAATGAATTTTTACGAAAATTTATCATAAATCGTTTGCCCTATTTTGAATACTAAGGTAGAATATTCTTAGAGGATATGCCAATTTTGGGCGTTCAGGGAAGGGAACGGGGATGGAACTAAAAAGAATTGTGGTTAAGGTAGGCACCAGTTCATTAACATACGAGGACGGCCGCTTGAAACTTGAACAAATCGAAAGGTTAGTGCGGGAAACTTCAGATTTAGTTAATGAGGGTCATCAAGTGATTGTAGTAACTTCCGGTGCTATCGGTGCCGGGATGAGCAGATTAGGTTTGACTACACCGCCTAAGAATATACCGGAAAAACAAGCAACTGCAGCTGTTGGTCAAGGTTTATTAATGCAAGTTTATTCAAGGTTATTTGCCGAATACTGTCATATATGTGCTCAGGTTTTACTTACTGCTGAAGATCTGGAACTGCGGCAGAGATACTTAAACTGCCGTAATACATTTGAAACATTATTATCTAAAAATGTAATTCCGATAGTTAATGAAAATGATTCGGTTTCAATCGATGAAATAAAATTCGGTGATAACGATATGCTTTCTTCATTGGTGGCAAATTTAGTCGGAGCAGATTTATTAATTATACTATCTGATATAGATGGTGTTTATGATAAGAATCCAAAACTGGATCCAGATGCCAAACTAATTCCGGTGATTGAGGAAATAACCAACGAAATAGTGAATGCTGCCGAAGGAGCATCGGGATTAGGTACCGGAGGTATGGTTACGAAGATTAATGCTGCAAGGATCTGCACTTTATCGGGGATTCCAATGATTATTGCTAATGGTTCTGTTCCTGGTCTTATTAGAAAGGCAGTAAACGGCGAATCTGTTGGAACTTTTTTCGTACCTCAAAAGAGCTTTTTACCCAGCCGTAAAAGGTGGCTGGCTTTTTATAATCACCCACATGGTCAGCTTGTAATTGATCAAGGAGCTGAAATTGCCTTGCAGAGCGGAAAAAGCTTATTGCCAGTGGGGGTTACTAAATGTACTGGTAATTTTAATGTAGGTGATCTGGTGACAGTATGCAATCAAGATGGTAAAGCACTAGCCAAAGGACTTGTAAATTATTCTGCGGTAGAAGTAAATTTTATTAAAGGGAAAATCTCTTCAGAGATCAGCAAACTGCTTGCCGATTATCCATACGAGGAAATTATCCATCGTGACAATTTGGTTATGTTATCAAGTCTGGGGGGAGAATAGATAATTATGGAAGTTATTAACAAATCTAAATTAGCCTCTAGGTCGATAAGAGAGTGGCAGCAGTTAGATGGTTCAATCAGAACAAAAGTTATACAAGCAATGGCTGATAAATTAGAGGAGAATACGGCGAAAATATTAGCAGCTAATCAGTTGGATACGGAATTGGCTGTTACAAACGGTATTTCAAAGGCTTTACTTGATCGTTTGACTCTTACACATGAGCGGATAGCCGGTATGGCTCAAGGACTGAGAGATGTCTCAAAACTGCCTGACCCGATAGGTCAGGTTATTACAGGAGTGCTGCTTCCCAACGGCTTAAAAATAGAGAAAGTCAGAGTACCAATTGGTGTTATCGGTATGATTTATGAAGCTCGTCCTAATGTAACAGCCGATGCGGCCGGACTGTGTCTTAAGGCGGGGAATGCCGTTATTTTAAGAGGTGGAAGCGAGGCAATAAATTCAAATTGCATAATTGTTCAGGTTTTGC
>JAAZMN010000216.1 GCA_012798795.1 Bacillota bacterium
CATAAAACGTGTGTATGGATCTTGAAGGGTTTCGGCTAACATTCCATTAATGCTGCCTGTAGTAACATAAGCAGACAAAAGTTCAGTAGTATCGACAGGTTTATAAAACCTGGACCTTACTAAAGTAATTATTTCCATCACGCTGCTGAAATCATCTGGATTAGCACTATTTAACTCACTGTTCACACTGGAAAATACGGTACCATATACTAAAGCACTAATTAGTAGTATTACAGCTGCTAATAGTACATATAATCTACGTTTCACCTGATCACCGTCCCTACCGTTTATCATAATCATATGATGCTGCAGTTCATTTCATCACAAATTTCAACTTCTTATAAAACTTCTAATTGCAGGAGATAAAATCCTGCTAAAATATTAAAAACTTAATCTAACCATATACACGGATCAATATGCTGATTATCCTGACGGACTTCAAAATACAAATGAGGCCCGGTGCTCCTGTAGAACCCACAAGTGCAATACTTCCCTTTGCTTCGCATCAAATCAGACTGCAGCTGCTGACGTAATATGTCTGATTCTTTATCTACAACGTCTGCTTCAGCCAGTAAATTATCAAAAGCATTTTGATTTTGTACTGACTGCTGCAGAGCTTGACTAAGTTCTTGACGAATCTCTGTAACAGTTTGAGCTGTAACAGTGCTGCTTTGTCCAAATATCATTACTACTAATAATATACACATAAAGAAACTAACAGCAAGTATCGACAGCAGCTTTTCTATTTTCATGACTTTACTCCTTTCACTTACTTATGTTAGTCATCTGAACAATCATTCTCATTATAGACCTATATCCATCGCTAGACAAGGAAATCACGCTGCCAATAACTTGTATTAATTCACAGACGCTTAAATCCTTCACCTAATACTTCGCGTACATCACTGATTACCAAAAACGCTTTAGGATCAATTTCTTGAACTACCTGTCTCAGAATTGATATCTCGGAACGAGAAACTATAACAAACAACACCTCACGGTCTGAACCGGTAAATACACCTTTACCCTGCAGCATAGTTGCTCCTCGATCAAGTCGGCTTAAGACAGACTGCCCGATTTGTTCTGAGTGATCTGAAATAATAAATGCTGCTTTAGCATAACTCTGCCCTTCCTGCACTAAATCAATTGTCTTAGTACTGATAAATACCGCTAATAAAGCGTACAGTGCTAGCTCCGGACCAAAAAATATTCCTGCTAGAAAGATTACTAAACCATCGACAATTAACAGCGCCTGCCCAACGCTGATAGGAAAAAAACGTGATATCAATTGAGCAGCCATATCTGTACCCCCGGTGCTGCCGCCGAAACGAAATGCTATTCCCAACCCAAGACCACTAAGGACACCGCCATAAATCGCAGCTAGCAACGGATCTGTCGTTATTGGAACAGCATAATTTGCAAACACATCTATTAAGACAGAAAGAGTAATAGTGCCAAAAACTGTTCTGATACCAAAAACGGAACCAATTACAATAAAACTAACAAGAAACAGAGGAATATTAAGCGCTATCATTGTTAAACCCACAGGAATGTCAAACAAATGATAAGTTACAGTAGCCAAACCGCTAACACCACCTGCTGCAATTCGACTAGGTATTAAAAACCATGATAAACCAAATGCGGTAATTGTAACTCCAAATAAAATACCTAAGTATCCACCAATTGTTTTCAATACCTTATTCATTGTTCAAATCACTCCCTGAAAATATCTTTTCAAAAAATACCCAAAAAACAAATCTAGGTAAAATCAACATCCGTTTAATTCGCCACGGCTGTTTGATCAAACGGTACAACCATTCCAATCCGCTGCGGCGCATCCATAACGGCGCCCTTTGAACTGTTCCAGCAAAAATTTGAAAGCTGCCTCCTACACCCATGGCCACCGGTACACCTAATCTACCTAGATGAGCAGCAGCCCATTTTTCTTGCTTTGGTACTCCCAATGCGATAAATAGTATGTCCGGTCTACTAGCCTTAATCATGGAGATAACATGCTGCTGCTCAGTAGGGTTTTGTTTAAAATAACCATGATAGGTGCCGACAATATTCACACCCGGATAAGATTCCCGTATTGCCTGTGCAGCTTGATCCGCAATTCCCGGTTCTGCGCCAAGTAAAAATATCCGCCATTGATGCACAGCACTTTCAGCTAATAATGACTGCATTAATTCTATCCCCGGTACACGTTGGGGAAGAGCATTATTCAGCAGTCGACTGGCCCATATAACACCAATTCCATCTGGAACTACCAAATCAGCTCGCTCAATAATCTCATAAAGAAGAGGATCGTCATTGGCCATCA
>JAAZMN010000217.1 GCA_012798795.1 Bacillota bacterium
GGCAGGTTTTGCGGCATTGAAAGCGAACTTATATTCTATATCTAAGATTAACCTATTTGGGGGTTAGAGAATGATTGAGCAAGTTTTAAAGAAGTTTCGCACAAGAAGCGATTTAGCTAAAAACATTACATATTGGCAGTCTTTACCAGCTAAAGCAGCTGACTATCTTCCATTTTCAAAACAGCTGGATACGCGCATCGTTAATTTATTGAAGATGAAAGGAATACAAGCGCTGTATTCTCACCAAGCTCAAGCTTTTGAGCTTGTTAATCAAGGTAGCGATATTGTTGTGGTTACGCCTACTGCTTCTGGCAAGACCTTATGCTATAATTTACCTGTTGTTAATCGCATTTTAGCTAATCCAAATGCACGGGCACTATACTTATTTCCCACAAAAGCATTGGCTCAAGATCAAGTTGCTGAATTGATGCAGTGGGGCGAGGCATTAGGAGAGAAAATCAGAACTTACACTTATGATGGGGATACACCTAATGATGCAAGGCAGGCTGTTCGTACTGCTGGTAACATTGTAGTGACTAATCCAGATATGCTGCATTCGGGAATACTGCCTCATCATACTAAATGGATTCGTTTATTTGAAAACCTAAATTATATAGTTGTCGATGAGTTACACACATACCGGGGGGTATTCGGCAGTCATGTAGCTAATGTGATTCGCAGATTACTCCGCATCTGTGACTTTTACGGCTCAAAACCCATATTCATCTGTGCCTCAGCAACCATTGCCAATCCTAAAGAGCACGGTCAGCGGCTGATAGGTAGGGAAGTGTGTGTGATTGACAATAATGGGGCACCTTCGGGTCCGAAGGAGGTTTTGTTTTATAATCCTCCTGTGGTAAATCGAGCTCTAGGAATTCGGCGCAGTTCTTTACTGGAAGCAGAGCGTGTAGCCAAGGAGTTTTTGGCAGCAGGAATTCAAACAATAGTCTTTGCTAGAAGCCGAGTTGATATTGAGGTATTAGTAACTTATCTGCGTCGTGCGTTTCAACGTTTGGGCGATTTGGATGATAAAATAAGAGGTTACCGTGGGGGCTATCTGCCGCAGCAGAGACGTCAAATTGAGCGCGAGCTGCGGGACGGAAAAGTTTTGGGAGTAGTAAGTACTAATGCTTTAGAATTAGGAGTAGATGTTGGTAGTTTGCAAGCTGCAGTCATTACCGGATATCCTGGGACTATAGCGAGTTTTTGGCAGCAGGCAGGCAGAGCCGGGCGCAAGCAGGAATTGGCAGCTGTGGTGTTAGTGGGTAATTCCAGCCCTCTGAATCAGTTTATAATCAATAATCCTGAATTTGTGGTAGAAAAGGGAGCAGAACGAGCACTAATTGATCCTGATAATCTTTATATTCTGCTGTCACACTTAAAGTGTGCTGCATTTGAGCTTCCTTTTAAAGAAAATGAGTTTTTTGGCAGCAAAAATGTCGCCGAATATCTGACCTTTTTGGCAGACGAAAATGTGCTGCGTTTTGTTAATAAACGATATTATTGGATGAGCGATAATTATCCGGCAGTGGATATTTCTCTGCGCAGTGCTTCATCAGATAACTTTGCCATTATTGATACAACCAACGGGGCTAGCCGTGTTATCGGCGAGATAGATCGCTTCAGTGCTCCCATGTTAATTCATGAGGGTGCTATTTATATGCATGAAAGCAAGCAGTTTCATATTGATCAATTGGATTGGGAAAGACAAAAGGCCTATGCCCGCCAGGTCAGTGTGGACTATTATACCGACGCCAATTTGGCCGTGGATATACAGGTGTTATCTGTAATAGAAAATCAGGAATTACCTTCAGCAGTTCGTTCTTGGGGCGAGGTGTTAGTAGCGGGCAAAACTCATATGTATAAAAAGATTAGGTTTTACACTCATGAAAATATTGGTTGGGGGCCTATATCTCTTCCAGAGCAGGAAATGCATACAACTGCATTTTGGCTTGCCCAAAACTTTTCATCTGATCTGTCAGTATCTACTGAAGTTGTCCAAAACGCTTTGTTAGGCGTAGCTAATCTGTTATTAAACACAGCTCCTCTAGAGCTAATGTGTGAACCGGGAGATTTAGGGGTGGTTGCTCAAGCGAAATCACCGTTTACAGAGCTGGCGACAATCTATATTTATGAAAAGTATCCTGGAGGAGTCGGTTTTGCCAAAATGCTGTTTGACACCATGCGTACTATTTTAGAAAGAGCTTATCAGCTGTTACTTGACTGTCCATGTGAGGATGGGTGTCCTTCGTGTGTTGGCCCACAAGTGGAAACCGGTTATTCAAGCAAAAAATATGCTAAAGTTTTCTTAGAGGAGGCTTTGAGGAATGAATCTAAGGGATAAGCTCAAACGTTTTGCCTCAGAAAAACAGCCGGCCAGGATTGAAAGGCAGTCCCAAGATTTAGCTCAAATACTTCATGGGGAGGAAATCTCCAACGTATTCGGCTCTTATTATTTGGTTGAAAACCGTTACCCCGTCAACTATGTTCACGGATTCTGTACTTTGGGTGACGTATTAAAAAGCAGTCCGACAAACCTTGCATTTATTGCAAAAGATGACTCGATAGAGAAAATAACGCCTGAAGATACCATCTTTCTTGATACCGAAACCACAGGATTATCTGGAGGAGCCGGCACCTTTGCTTTTTTGATCGGGGTAGGATTTTTTTCAGATAATGAATTTGTTATCAGGCAGTATTTTATGCGGGACTATCATGAGGAAACCGCTTTGTTATACGATTTACAAGAACTTTTGGGTAAATGCAGGGCAATTGTTACGTTTAACGGTAAGAGTTTTGATTGGCCTTTAATAAAGGCGAGATTGATTATGAACCGATTTGAACTTCCGCTTGATGAGTATATTCAACTGGATCTACTTTATCCAGCTAGGAGATTGTGGAGCAAGAAACTTGTTGCCTGCAGTTTAAACAGTCTTGAAGCTAATATTTTGCAGGTTGTTAGAGTAAATGACATTCCGGGTTTTGAAGTACCACAGCGATTCTTTGCTTATATTCAAACCAAACGTGGGGAGCTGCTTGCAGATATATTTGTCCATAATCGCATTGATATTCTATCGCTGGTTTCACTGATGAACTATTATAGTATGGTAGTGGAAACAGCTCCACAAAACCTAAATTGTCCCTGGGAAAGCTGTGCTTTGGCTCGTTTATATGAAAAGAATAAGGATTGGTATAATGCCATACGATACTACCAAAGAGTTATTGAGTTGGGAAAACCTAAGTCATGCTGTGTTTTAAGTTTAAGTCGGTTGGGTTTGATTTATCGGCGATTATCCCAATGGAATTTGGCGGAGGAGATTTGGATGATATTAGCAAACGAAGTGCAGGATATTCAATCCTACGAAGAGTTAGCTAAGTATTATGAACATGTCTGCAGGGATTATGTGAAGGCCAAAAATGCTGCCAATCAAGGGTTGTCCTTAGCACTGGCTGAAGATAAGTTAAAAGTACCGGATTTTCAATATCGTTTAAAAAGACTCGATAGAAAGATTAAAAAGGCAATGGGAGGATTATAATGTCACAATTTATGTATGCAACATTCGGTGGCGGATGCTTTTGGTGTATTGAGACAGTATTCGCTGAGTTAAACGGAGTTGTAAATGTGGTACCGGGCTATGCAGGGGGACATACTAAAAATCCGACTTATGAGCAAGTTTGCACAGGTACCACTGATCATGCGGAAGTAGTTAACATCTGTTTTAATCCTGATATTATAACGTACCAGGAATTACTAGAGGTTTTCTTTAGTGTTCATGACCCTACTACTTTGGA
>JAAZMN010000029.1 GCA_012798795.1 Bacillota bacterium
ACTTAGATTTTATTAGGGATATCAGTCCGGTTACATGAGGCGCTGCCATAGATGTACCTTTGCTTGTGCTGTAGGTATTCAAATCGGTACTTATGATTTGCAGATCATCATGGCCGCCAGGAGCAAACAAACGCACACCATCAGAAGCTGAATACCAAGCAACAGTATGTTCGTAAGTAGTAGCACCTACAGCAATGACTTCCGGATACTTTGCTGGATACAGCAGTTCGCCGGTATTACCGGCAGCTGCAACAATGATTATTCCTTGATTATAGGCTGATTGCAGTGCCGTATACAGCGGACTCTTATAAGGATCAGCAAATTCACCTGGTATACCTAAACTTAAATTAATAATATCTACTCCTAATTCAACAGCTTTGTTAATTCCGGCAGCAACATCCGCAATTGTTCCGCCAGGCTGTTTCAGAACTAGAATTGGGATTATATCTGTTTGCCAGGTCACACCGGCTATTCCAGTTTTGTTGTTTGTTTGCGCTCCGATAATACCGATAACGTGTGTCCCATGACTAATAGGTATATCGGTGGATCTTGTCTGGCCAGGATCTTGAACATTATTGTCGTCGGTAAATACATTATATGCATCTTCTAGATTTAGAATCTGTCTTAGATCCTCATGGTCAGCATCAACCCCGGTATCTAAAACAGCTATCCGCACACAGCTGCTGCCCTTTTCTACCTGCCAGGCTTGAGGAAGATACATCGCTTTTAAACTCCACTGTTCATCATAGTATTCATCATTCGGTCGAATTGGTGCAAGCGGAGTGCTCAATGGAATTACCGGATAATTGATATCAGCTTGGTATACTAAAGGATGAGCTTGGGCTTTATAGAGAAAATCATCAGTATGTGTTCCAACGGGTTTACCTAAGACAATGACACCAATATCTGGATATAAACGGTAATAATCGGCCTGGAGCTCTTCAGCCAGCCTAGATGCAGTATTCTCACTATATGTAAATGGTTGAATGATTATCTCCGTTATTTCATCATTTTGTGTAATAGAATAATCTTTATCAACGAAATTTGCTGCAGAAAAAGTCGGAGATCTGACTTCAATTTCCGGTAAAGCATAATCGATTCTACCTGTTACAATAGTCTTATCATTATCTTTCGGAATTAGGTTATACTTTAAAGGGTTAGATGTTTTTGTACTGATAATAATTGTGTCCTTAAGTAATTGATAATCTGGATGCTCAATACTTATCTCAAAAGAACGCTTTGCTGTTTGAAAAGACAGTGTAAACTGTCCGTTAATATCAGACGTTACTGAGTAGTTCCTACTGCCGATTTTCACTTCTACTTTGGCGTTATAGATACAGATGTCAGTATCTTTATGGTATATAATTCCTTGGATATGGATGTTTTTATTCTGAGTACCAAAAAGACATCCTGTAAGGAGAATCACTAATATTATTAGTGCAGTTTTTTTCATATTTTTGCTCCTCCAGATATTTATAGTAAAATATTCGCCAAATCTTTATATTATCCCTGTATGAACCGTTAGTATAAAATAAAATAGCGGCAATATCAATATAATCAATTAAAATCTTGACAAAGTAAACATTCGACGTTATATTATTGATATACACTTAGTAAACTTAATACATATATTTAATAAATCAAGGTGGTGATTAAATTTGGAAAGACCAATGGTAAGTAAATGCCCGATTTGTGACAGCAAAATGGATGTTACTAAGCTGCATTGTAAAACTTGTGGAACAAGTTTAGAGGGAAGATTTACTCCATGTAAGTTTTGCCAGTTAACTAAAGAACAACTGGAGTTTACAGAGGTTTTTTTAGCTTCACGCGGTAATATCAAAGAGGTAGAAAGGTTTTTAGGAATTTCGTATCCGACAGTTCGCAGTAGGTTAGATACAGTAATTGCTGCTTTAGGATATAGGGTAGAATATGAAGAAGATACTCACCGTAAAGATATCCTTAAAGCACTTAATGAAGGTGAGATTTCAGCTGAAGAAGCTATTCGTTTATTAAAAAAATAGGAGGGTAGAGCTAAGAGATGAATGAAGAACGTTTGTTGATTTTAAAAATGGTTGAAGAAGGGCGAATTACTGCTCAAGAAGCAGTCGAATTGCTAGAAGCTGTGGAAGGCAGTACTAAGGCCAAAGAAGAAAAAGACGATGATGTATGGCGAAAAATAGAAAAGCAGGGCGAGGAGTTTGCGCAAAAAGTAGAAAGAGCTGCAGAGCGATTCAGCCGTTCCATCGAGACTAGATTGGATTCTGGTCTTACGGAGCAGTTGGCTAATTTACCTCAGGTTTTATCTAAAATTCCGTTTTTGAGAAAGATAACTGAAGAGAATCATAAGTTTGTTCAAGAATATTCGGGGACATTTGCTGCAGATCTTGAGGAGATTCCCATTGAGTTAAGAACTACTAATGGTTCTGTTATCGTTGAGGGTTGGGAAAATGATCATTATAAACTTGTGGTAACACAGATGATTCGCGCTAAAGAACGTGAGATTGCTCTAGATAAAGTAATTGAACTAGATGTTCCTGACAAGGCTGAATCCATTGATAAGCTTATTGTTAAAGTGCAGGAACAGCAAGATGTCAGTGTATCTTATCATTTGTCACTGCCCCGTAAGAATCCATATTTACTTGAGCTGACCTCAACAAATGGCCAATGTAGTGTGGGTAATCTTATGGCAGCTGTGATCAAAACTAATACGATTAATGGTTCGATTAACATTAGACAATCAAAAGCTGCCAAAATTAATGGTGCAACTAAAAATGGTTCCAATGTTTTTGATTATGTTGAAAGTGAAGAGATAGAGCAGACTACCGCTAACGGTTCAATTAAGTTCATAGGCAGTGCCAAACAGATAAAGTGCAGTTCTATCAATGGGTCAGTAAGAGTAATGCCGTTAACTTTTGCATTTGAACAAAGTGAGATGCAGTTAACAACAATAAATGGTGGAGTTCGCTGTATTTTACCAAGATTCCCCGAGCTGAACGCAAAACTGGATGCCGTTTCATCCGTCGGCAGGATTCATGTTGATTTAGCAAATTTCCTGCAGAATACTAATGAAAAAAGCGGTGGGCATCATATAGTTAAAGGCGAGGTAGTTAGTGAGGAAAGTAACGCAAAAGCAATTACGATTACTGCCCGAGTCAATTCCGGTTCTATATTCATAGGACAGGAGAAAAATGGAAATACTTTTGCTCAATAAAGGCAGGAAGGAACTATTATTAAGTCGAAGTAATTAGGCAGTAAATGAATAAAAAATAAAGGTTACACTAAATAGGATGGGAAACCATCCTATTCATGTGAACAATTTTAGCAGGGGAGTTTAACATGATTAGGTTAGTAGCAGTTGACTTGGACGATACTTTAATTAACAGTAATTTAGAGATTACCGCAGAGAATCTGGCTGCTGTTGACAGAGTTAGGAGGAAAGGGGTGCAGGTAACTATAGCTACAGGTAGGATGCATGTAAGTGCCCTTCCTTTTGCCCGGCAACTGAAGTTGCCGCAAAACGAGATAATCATTAGTTATAACGGTGCCGTGCTGAGACGATTTAATGGTGAATTAATGGCTCATATTGCTCTGCAGCGGCAGATAGCTTTGGATGTAATTAGGTATTGTCAGGTACGAAAGTGGACACTTAATATTTATCACGATGATCGGCTGTATGTTGCTGAGCTCGATGATAATGTTGAATATTATATGAATATGGTCGGTGTACAAGCTCATCCGGTAGGTGATCTATATAATTTTGTAGTCGATCAAGATCTGCAGCTTTCTAAAATGCTTATTATCGGCAGCGAAGAACAAATGGAAAGCAATTTGCCGGTAGTACAGGCTGAATTTGGCGAAAAGGCACAGGTTACACGCTCGAAAAAGCGTTATATAGAGATCACCCACTTTGACGCGTCAAAAGGGAAAGCGCTAGCACGTTTGGCGGCGAGTATGGGTCTTGATGCCCAGCAGGTAATGGCTATTGGAGATAGTGGCAATGATTTAGAGATGATTAAATGGGCTGGTCTAGGAGTAGCTGTTGCCAATGCAAGTGCAGATGTAAAAGAAGCTGCGGATTTTATCACAAAGAGTAATGATGAATCGGGAGTAGCAGTCGCTTTGAACCAATTAATCTAGCCAGAGGTTTAATATTGGTAATAACTGCATAAGTCATTTAGCAGGAGTTTTAATTCATAAAGAGAATATTTTTATAGCGAAGAAGTTATGATGGCTTATAAACTATCATAAAAAACTAACTTATATAAGTTAGCGGTAATAGTTTTCATCCGAGTTCCATAGTAAAGCAAGAAAGGAGGTGAAAATGCCCCCAAGTATACAGCAGGGGAGCCGGTGGTGAACAATTAAAACCAAACACTTTTATTTCTTCGCGGTAGTTAGCTGTCGTAGTATATGCATGACAGAGATGATCAGATTTTGAGGTAACAAGGATACTCAAAAAATGTGATTCTTCTTATTTCTACAATTTTGTAAAGTGTGATCTAAGGGGGATGTATATCCAAATGAGAAAGTCAATAATAGCTTTAACTTTAGTTTGTGTTTTAGCATTATCAGCTGTAGTATCAGCTGCTGATATTAAATTTAACGGTGCTTTAGAAACAAAAATTGAATGGCATAGGGATCTAGAAGGTAATATAGAGACTAATCCATATTCAAAATTGGGTCTGAATTTTGGTTTAGATACCGGGGAAGACAAAACTAGAGCAGTTGTTGAATTTGGTATTGAAGACAAAAATGATGGCGGTTTAAACCTAGAGTTGGATCCAAGTAACCTAAAATTGAAAAAGGCTTATATTGAAACCGATGGTTCTTTCTGGCATGGTGGACCTGAAGCAACTACTCGCTTCGGTAGTCTTGACATTGACTATGGTCCATTTGCTACAGATAAGAATCAACATGGTATCAGTATTAACAGCATTGATGTTGGACCTGTAAGAGTTAACGGTTTTTACGGTGTACCTACTGAAGAGCATAAGTCTATTCAAGGTTTCCGTACTGATATGAGTCTTAAGGATGTTGCTGCAGGTGCGTCTTTAATTCATGATTTCGATGCTCTGCATCTTGCAGCTGATGGTGCTGTTCGTCCACTTGAAGATCTGGTGGTCGGTGGAACATTTGTTACTCAGGTAGATTTAGCAGAAACTGAAGCTGCAGAAACTGAAGAAGAGGATACTGAATCTGCAGGTATGAATCACTTAATAGTTGTTGGAGCAGAGTATATTGTTAATAATAATATGAGCGTTCATGGTGGTTATAAATCCATTTCTGAAGATTGGAAACCTGCTTATATTGCCGAGCAAGATAAGAAGAAAGACCGAGGTCAAAACTGGGTTCATGAAACTGAACGTAATAACAGCGGATTCTATGCAGGTGTTGCAACTGAGCAGCAGGGTATAACACTTGCAGCTGATTACGATCAAATGTTTAAAGAGGCAGTTTTGTCTGCAGCTACAAATTATGAAGGATTTGATCTTAATGTTGAAACTATCTTAGGCGTTGACGGTGAACCAAGCTTTGCTACTAAGAGTGCCAAACTTGGTGTCGAGAGAGATTTCAATGTAATTGAAGGATTAGATGTTGCTGCAAAATACGCAGGAGAATGGACTCCGGATTCCGGTTTAATTCATTCTCTCGGTGCTAAAACAAAATTGGGATTAGTTCCAGCAATTAATGGTTTAGAGCTTAACAGCGAAGTTACAATAGCCGATCTTGAAACAATTGGTTATGTAATAGGTGCCGATTTCCAAGCTCCTAACGGAATTAAATTAGGTGTTGAACACGTAGGCGGTAAATATGCTGATGATGCTGTTAAAACCGGTACTACTGCAAAAGCAGGAATTGCTGTTAAATTCTAGCAAATTGTTTTAGTATCGCATAAAACGGTCTGCCTTAGGGTAGACCGTTTTATTTAGCAAAGATTTGTTTAAAACCTGCATAGAGCTTAAAAAGTTTTTAAAATATATTAATTAAAAAGAAGGATATTTTTAGTGGTTGTGGAATAGTCAAAATAGGAGAGGTACCTAGGATAGAGTGTTTTGCATTTAAATTCAGTTTGTATTGAAACAAGTATGTTTTGATCGGTATCTTTTGCATACATGGCTTCGTATGCAATCTCTCTAAAAACAACTAAATGTAAAATAGAATTTCATTGTTTATAGGAGGTGTAAGTCGGATTATTTATTAATTAATACAGTAAGCCAAGCGCTAAATTTTGATATAGAGGAGGGCAAATAATGGCCAGAGTAGTGCTAAAGAATGTTACTAAATATTATGGTAACGTATTGGCAGTAGATGATATAGACTTAGAAGTCAAAGATAAAGAGTTTATTGTATTGGTAGGGCCGTCCGGATGTGGAAAATCTACAACTTTGCGGATGGTGGCAGGATTGGAAGAGATTTCTAAAGGTACGATTTCTATTGGAGATACTGTTGTAAATGATATACCACCAAAAGATAGAGATATTGCAATGGTGTTCCAAAACTATGCTTTATATCCTCATATGGATGTTTACAATAATATGGCATTTGGTTTGAAACTGCGGAAGTTTCCTAAAACTGAGATAGATCGTCGAGTGAAGGATGCAGCACGAATGTTAGGTATTGAGAACCTGCTTGATCGTAAACCGAGACAGCTTTCCGGTGGTCAAAGACAGCGGGTAGCCGTAGGTAGAGCAATCGTAAGAGAACCAAAGGTGTTCTTAATGGACGAACCATTATCTAACTTAGATGCTAAACTGCGGGTGCAAATGAGAGCTGAATTAAGTAAGCTGCACAACAGATTGCAGACAACTATTATTTATGTAACACATGACCAGACAGAAGCCATGACTATGGGTGACCGTATTGTAGTTATGAAAGACGGAGTTTTATATCAAGTGGCCAGTCCGTTGGTTATCTATAATCATCCGAACAATGTGTTTGTAGGAGGTTTTATCGGCAGTCCGCCAATGAACTTCATTAACATGATTCTCACTCGCGAGGATGATCGTTATTTTGTCGAAACTATTGAAGGTAATGTGAAGCTCCAGATTCCACCTGAACGTGTAGATTACTTCCAAGACCTATCTCCATATGTAGAAAAAGAAGTAATCTTTGGTATTCGTGCAGAGGACATTGAAGATTATGAAGTAGCCAAAGAATTATATGCCAATATTTCCGAAGAATACAGTTCGTTTGTGGCAATGGTAGATGTAATTG
>JAAZMN010000218.1 GCA_012798795.1 Bacillota bacterium
ATTAGAAAGCAGTGGATTCTTAGAATCAAAGAGTTAAAAGAAATGAGCACTCAACCTGTGGATCAAAGAACTTTTTCGCAAGTATTTTTGCAGGTTTTTGCCGTGCTGGGCTGGATTGTCTTAATAGTACAGTACTTTTTCAGCAGTCAAACTACGGGAATATGGATTACAGCTGCCTTATTAGCGGCAATTATTATAAATAAAGTATATAATAAAGTTGCTGATGAGAGTCGAAAGCAGAAAATAAACCAAGAACTTACTCAATTATGTGCTGAGTTTGGAATCAGTGATCTAAACGAGGCTGCAGTTTGGGAAGAACGTTTTGCAGATGAAGAATCCTTGCTTTCTCGTAAAAAGATTCTGACAGAGAAAAAAGAACAGTTAGTTTATACCATTAAAGGTCTTGAAGAGAAGTTTAACGAGAAGCAAAACCAGTTAGACTATTATATTCGGCAGTTTGACAAGCTTTTGCTAGGAAACCATCTACCTGATACCTGGAGCATATCAGATGTAAAAGCCTATTTAACAGTTTTAGAACGCATTCCGAATATTAAGCGGAAACAAGATAGATATCAAAGGGAGCTTAAAAGTATTTATCAAGCATGCGGCACCACTGATGTTGACGAGATCAGCCGATTATATGAACTGCAATTTAAACGTCAGCAATTACAGCAAGATGTAATTAATCGTGAAACTGTTTTAACTACATCTTTAGGCAGTGATTTAGACAGTGTTAAGAGTATGATGCGGGATATGACTAAAGAAGCATTAAATAATCAACAATCTATTTTAAAAACCAAGTTGGAGCAGCTGCAGGCTGAACTAGATGAGAGTCTAAATGAATTAGGCAGTTTATCGACAAAAAAAGAGCTGTTGGAGAATGACCAAAAGCAGGAAGAATATCAATTAGAATTGGAGCTTTTGAAAACCAAGGCAGAGCAATTGGCTTTAAGATGGTCCAGCCTAAAGACTTGTCAGTGGGTTATTGAGCAGATCAGCAGAAAATACGAAGTGGAAAAGCAGCCGCAAGTACTAAAGATTGCGACTGTATACTTTGCAAAAATAACTAAAAACCAATACATTAGGGTATATGCACCCCTTGGTCTAAATGAACTAAAAGTAGAGGATTATCAAGGAAGAATTTTATCCGTTAATCAGCTGAGCCGCGGTACGGTAGAGCAGTTATACTTATCTCTGCGCTTTGCTCTGGCAAAAAATGTAGCACAATTAAAGACTGCCTTGCCGATTATTGCAGATGACATTCTGGTAAACTTTGATCATGAGCGTTTAGAACAAACAGTTGCCTTAATTAAAGAAATCAGTGCCGAACAACAGATTATTTTATTGACATGCCATAAATCCACTGCAGCAATGTTTGATCAAAGAAGTTTAAGGCAGTTAGATTAGGGTATAACTTTACAATTGTTGTCACATTGGACAATGCACAAATTGCTCAAAACAAACGGGTGATCTGTTTAGAAATAGGTTCACCCGTTTTGGTATATGCTGTTTTCAAGCTGTATAATAAACTG
>JAAZMN010000219.1 GCA_012798795.1 Bacillota bacterium
GTCGATAATGGATTCTACACATGTCTTTGCAACGAATATTAAGCGTTTTTTACCTGCTGCTGTTTCTGTATTCACATCATAAGTAACAAGCACCATCATAGTTAACTGACCCTCACATTATTAGAAACAGAGGATTCTCAACTCTATCATTATTACTACTCAACCAATAATTCCAACACCTACCTACACCTTACCAAAACCCTACAAGACTCCAACTCCATAGATAGATGAAGAATGCAATATTCACAGCTTTCACTAAGAAATTGTACAACTTCATAATGAACGACCGTCGCTTTTTCTTGAAAGGAGAATCAGTAAAAAACAGGATTAGGGTTAAAGCTGCGGAAATAAGCGGCATTACCAACAATCCGTATACCACCGGCGAAACCTCATAAATTAATTCATGCGAGTAAAAGCGCAGGTACAATACTAGCCCACCGATGAAAATAAGATTTAATAAACTTATTAACGCACCCATATTTTGCTGGTATTCATCCGGCAATCTACTGCGAATTCTCCTTCGGCGGATTTTTCTAATCAACCACACCAAACAGATAAAACCAAAAATGACTGTAAAAGCACAAAAAGCAATCACAGTTATTTCCATAGTTTGGTACCAGGCGACTTTGGAAAAATTATATTGTCCTCCTGCATAAAGATGAGTAATTCTTCCAAATTCATTATCTAGAAAAGCTAAGTAGTCTTCTGAATCAACCGCACGAAATAATAATGGCTCTACTTCCACCCACTTATCCGGTAAATCTAACTCAGGAGGGAAATCAATGGATATAAATCCGCTTTTATCAGGAATAACATGAATTTGAGTAAACAGCTTTCTCAATCTGGACAAGCTGTTCCTTGCCGGATAATCAACTGTATAGGTCCCTTCAAACCAACGCATTCTATCTTCAGCATCTTTTTTGGCAGTTACTGGTGCAGCTTCCTTAACCGGATAGCGCCAATCCAGAAAATCGTTAACTAATTTTAGGCCAAATCCAGGTGCAAAAGTATTAACTGAAACCATCATCCCAAAGTTCTCTTCCGGAAGGATAAACATGATATTTGAATAACCTAAGCTGGAATCTCCCCCGTGTAAAATTACCCGCTTATTATTGTGCTTATGCTCATAAAAACCAAAAGTCCATCCAGGCAGCTTCGCATTTTGAGTGAATTTAAGCTGCTGCAGTTGATTTAAACCTGCTGGAGTTAAAATCTGCCTTCCGTTGAAAACTCCCCCGTTTAAATGCACCATAATATAATTAGCCATATCTAATACAGAACTGCTTAAAGAGTTTGCCGGCGTATTACGAGGGTAAGCCGGAGGATGAGGAATCAAGCCATCGCTGCTTGTAGTATAACCCAGGGCATAATCTGCAGGCAGGCTTGGTGTCCAATTAAAACTGCTTCGCTGCATATCTAGAGGTTCTAAAATATGCTTATTCATATACTCAGAAAAGGCAAGTCCGCTGATTTCCTGCACAATATAACCTAGTAGTCCAAAACCATAATCTCCATAAATACTTAATTTCCCCGGTGCTAAAACCCGCGGTGGCATGTTGTTTAATAAATATTCGTCTAAAGGTTCAATATCTTTTATCTGTTTTGCATAAATAGCAATGTTATCGTCAGCTAAGCCGCTGGAATGTGTAAGTAAATCAAAAGCAGTAATTGGACGCGGGAAAATATCTTTAATTTTAAAAGTGCTTAAATAATGATTGATGTCTGCGTTAAGATCTAGGGCCCCACTTTCAGTTAACTGCAGTACTGCCGTAGCAGTAATTACCTTAGAAATATCCTCCATAGGAAAGACTGTCTTAGCAGGATCTACTAAAATCATGTGTTCTATATCTGCATAGCCATAACCGGCTGCTGAAATTTCATCTTGATCAATGAAAGCAAAAGCCAATCCCGGAATAGAAAGTTCAGCCATCTTTTCTTGAAAGTACTGCTCAAAGAAAGTCATCAGCTCTTGATTATCAATGATAACCTCTTGGCTCTCATCTAAAACTCCATCTTCAACAGTGTTTTCCTCTTGCTCTTGAGCAAGAACATTAACCGCCAGCATAAAAAATACCACCAATGTAATAATTACAGCAAAATCGCGTTTATGCTTACACATCCACTATTTTCCTCGCCTTCTTTAGCATACTAACTCAAAGTTCTACATTTTTATAGTCAATTCCTGCGCAATAACTTGTCTTATAAGATTGACTATGCTATACTACAACATATGAACATATGAACATAAGTTAAACACAATGTATTTGAGGTGATTTTATGAAATACTTTAACGACAATCTAGATAAAACCGATATCACTGCACAGCATCTAGATACTATCAAAAAGGTAAAGCAGCAGATGACTGCTGAAGAAACCCTTTATGATTTAGCAGAATTATTTAAGGTGTTTGGCGATTCAACCAGAATCAAAATACTATCCGCATTGTTTTATTCAGAAATGTGTGTTGGAGACATTGCTATTACACTGGGAATGACTCAATCGGCTATTTCACACCAATTAAGAGTGTTGAAACAGGCTAAACTTGTTCGCTATCGCAGAGAAGGGAAAATAGTCTATTACGCCCTAGACGATGACCACGTGAAACAAATTTTCCATCAAGGACTAGATCATATTAATGAAGGCAGAGATTAGTAAATGAAGGAGTAGGTATAAATGGCAGTACAACAAACAAATAAACAAAAAAGGTCCAAAGAAATTGAGCTTAAGAACCATTCTCCGTTTAAAATGAGAAAATGGTTTAACAAACAACTTATTCCTATAGCTGCATCACTAATCTTCCTCATTGCTGCTATATTCATAGATATGTCCACACCTATTACTTTAGGATTATATTTAATTAGTTACCTATTAGTCGGCGGAGAAATTTTAGCTCAGGCTGTTAAAAACATTTTCAAGGGAGAGATATTTGATGAAAACTTGTTAATGTCTATAGCAACACTGGGGGCATTTGTCATTGGCGAGTATAGAGAAGGTGTTGCAGTAATGCTGCTCTTTCAGATTGGAGAATACCTGCAGTCAATGGCGGTAGATCATTCCCGCAAATCCATAGAATCACTGTTAGATATTCGTCCGGATTATGCTCATAAAAAAACCGCCGATGGACTCATTACTCTTACACCAAAGCAAATAAATATTGGAGATGAAATTGTAGTTAAACCCGGGGAGAGAATCCCTTTGGATGGAATAATTACTGCTGGAAATTCAACTCTGGATACATCAGCTTTAACCGGTGAATCCATGCCGGTAACCGCTGCAAAAGGCGATGAAGTATTCAGCGGTTCCATTAATAATACCGGAGTATTAACCATTGAGGTCACAAAAACATATGAACAATCAACAGCATCTAGAATTTTAGAATTGGTTCAAAATGCCGCTGATAATAAAGCTACTGCTGAGAAATTTATCACCAAATTTGCTAAATATTATACTCCAATAGTAGTTTTCTTAGCTTTAGGTTTAGCCTTAATACCACCAATACTGATTAAAGAGGCCAGCTTTAGTCAATGGATTTATCGTTCACTGGTGTTTTTAATTATTTCCTGCCCCTGTGCCCTTGTAATATCTATTCCACTCAGCTTTTTTGGTGGAATTGGAACAGCCGCAAAGCATGGGATTTTAATTAAAGGCAGCAGCTATTTAGACACTCTTAATCAAATCAATGCTGTAGCCTTTGATAAAACCGGGACACTAACCAAAGGTTCATTTACTGTTACCAAAGTCGTGGCTGATAAAATAGACAAAGATAAATTATTAGCATACGCTGCTTATGCCGAAAGCTATTCAAATCATCCCATTGCGGCATCAATCAAAAACGCTTATGGTAAAACCATCGATCAAACGCTGATTACAAATTATCAGGAAACTGCCGGCCAAGGTATTCAAGCAGTTATTATGGATAAACCAGTAATCATCGGCAGCAGTAAAATAATGGAAGACAATCAAATTCCATATCCAAAAATTGAAACTTCCGGTTCCGTGGTTTATGCAGCCATTGACCATCAATACGCCGGATATATAGTGATAGAAGATGCGGTTAAACACGATGCGGCTGAAACAATAACTAAGCTAAAACAACTGGGTATTAAAACCACCGCTATGCTAACCGGCGATAATGCTAAAACTGCTGATATTATAGGAAAGCAGTTAGGTATTGAACATGTCTATGCCCAGCTACTGCCTGAAGATAAAGTAAAAATCGTTGAAGAATTAATCGCTCAAAACAAAATACTGGCTTTTGTCGGGGATGGCATCAATGATGCCCCGGTACTTGCACGAGCTGATATCGGAATTGCCATGGGTGGTTTAGGATCAGATGCAGCAATAGAAGCTACCGACATAGTCTTAATGACAGATGAACTTGCTAAACTTCCTACCGGAATCAGCATTGCAAAATACACGCAAAAAATAGCCTCCCAAAACATTGCCTTAGCTCTCGGAGTAAAGGTGCTGTTTTTAATACTGGGAGCCTTTGGTATAGCTAATCTGTGGGAAGCAATCTTTGCTGATGTGGGAATTACAATAATTGCTGTGATCAATGCTACACGTATTCTCACACAAAAATTCGAAACCGAAATAGCTAATTAAAAACTGTTATGTGCAAGTTCCGTTCAACATCTGATTCATCTTTAATAAAATTCGGGTTTGGGGAGTAATGGCACTGTACTCTTTGGCCACTCTCCCCATACCTTTATCTCCATACTTTTATCCGGTTTTTTCCTTGCTGCAAATCAGCAATTGGACCCACTACACTCTTTGCTGCCCTTTTTTCTCCTAAATAGTCTATATCAAGTATTACTTCACTTCCATCAGGATTTTCAAAGTCGGCATTAGCAATTCTTACCCTCTTTAAAGTTTTAGTGGTTTGGATTTCCCCGCATATTTCATCAAAGTTTTCTGGAAGGAAACAGGTAAGGTATACTGCATCTCCTTCTTCATTAATACTAAATTTTGGGTCAAACTGTTCGGCAACAATTTTATTACGTTCTTGCTCGAAA
>JAAZMN010000220.1 GCA_012798795.1 Bacillota bacterium
AAGAGCATAGTTCACCTGACTACATTGAGCAAGTGGCACGAGAAGAGTTAGGATTAGTTAAACCCGGTGAAATTCGATATATAATATCACAGCCGGGAGAGGAATAGAAAATGATATAATCTTCTTCGATTGACAGGCAAATTATGATAATGTATAATATACATTAGCCGCGTGCCCTGCAAACGGCAAAAATTAAGAGGAGGAATTCATTAACGTATGTCAATCGATGTTGGCAGCATTGTCGAGGGGAAGGTAACAGGGATTACAAATTTTGGTGCATTTGTTGAATTAGAAAATGGTCGTACTGGTTTAGTACACATATCTGAAGTAGCAGATGCTTATGTCAAAGACATTAACGATTATCTAAAAGAGGACGAAAATGTAAAGGTAAAAGTAATTAATATAGCTGATGGAAAGATTGGTCTTTCAATTAGGCAGGTTAATCCTAAACCATCCTCAGAAAGTAATAATTATCATCATGGAAAAAATAGACGCAGAGCTGCTTCAAGTGCAGTCGATTTCGAAGAGCGTTTGGCACGTTTTATGAAGGATAGTGATGAGCGACAACAAGCTTTGAAAAAGAGTCAAGACGCAAAACGAGGAGGCAGGGGCGCGAGATAATATTTATAATATATTTATAATAAGATTTGAATGTTGTACATCCCTTCGGGGATGTTTTTCCATATTGGAGGCGTTGACGTGAATAATAATTGGGAACAAGTGTCTGAGCAGGATTATAAAGTGATTATTGAACAACTGGGCCGAGAACCGCGAGGTGTTTTGGGTATCGCCTGCAGATGTGAATTCGGATATCCTTGCGTTATTGTAAACCGTCCAATAAATACTGAAGTTGAAACAGTCACTGTTTTTCCCACAACGTTTTGGTTAACTTGTCCGCATTTAAAAAAGGCGGTTAGCCAACTAGAAAGCAGCGGAATGATTTCAGAAATGGAAACTAAAATAGCGCAGGAAAAACAGTTTGCGGAGGCTGTGAGAGAAAATCATCTTTCTCATGCTGAAATAAGACAGAGTTTAGTTCCGAATGAAGTAAAACAAGTTTTAGCGAAAAATTACCCAAAAGAATTTCAAGTTTTAGTTAAAACTGGAGTAGGTGGAATTCGTTCACAAAGCGGTGTTAAATGTTTGCATGCTCATTTGGCTGATTTTCTGGTTGACGGTAATAATGTTATTGGACAAATTGTTTATGATTCGCTTAAAGGCGATATTAGCTGTTCTTCAATTAATTGTGCGGTAGAAAACTAATATATTTGATTTCAAACGGGGGCAGGATAATGTTTGCTGTAGTTGATATTGGCACAAATTCGGTTAGATTATTATTAGCTGAAAAAGCCGGGTCAAAATTAAAACCTGTTAAAACTATGCAGACAATTACTCGGCTGGGCCAAGGAGTAAATGCCACCAAAAATCTCAGCGAAGAGGCAGTTCTAAGAACCTGTAATGTATTAGTTAAATACCAAAAGCTTTTAGATGAATATCAGGTGCAAAATCCGGTGGTGATTGCTACAAGTGCTGTCAGGGATGCTGAAAACCGCAGTGACTTTTTAAAAGCTGTTATGGATAAAACTGGTTGGGAAGTAAAAGTACTTACTGGTAAAGAAGAAGCACAGGCTTCGTTTATGGGGGCTGTGAAAGTCCTTGAGTCCAATAATTATCAGCTGGATGACGAGGTAGTTGTTTTGGATATTGGAGGCGGGAGTACCGAAATACTCCGTGGCTTTCAAGATGGGGAGATTATCACCGGAGGCACTAGTCAAGTCGGAGCAGTTAGAATGACGGAATTATGTATCACCAAACATCCGATTGAAACAAATGAACTAAACTGCATGCTTGGATTGATTAACCGCCGAATAGCACCGCTGGTAAATCAGTGTACTGCCAAATACAGTAAATTTACTTTAGTCGGAGTAGGTGGCACAATAACAACAGCAGCCTCGCTGGAATTAGGCTTAACAGAATATAATCCAACTAAGATAACAGGTTTAACACTGACTAATACAACGGTGCAAAAATGGTTATTCTGTTTAGCAAAAATGGATTTAAAGACAAGAGCTGCGTTATCCGGGTTATGCAAGGGGCGTGAGGATATAATAGTTGCGGGATTAGCTATTTTGCATGTGGTTATGAATTTGATGGATACAGAATTAGTTGTTAGTGATGGTGATTTAATGCAGGGTTATTCTGTACTTCGTCAGTGTTAAATTATCTGACATTATCGCTTTTCCACTACTAATCTGGTATCTGCTTTATAGTATGAGTAAATAGTTATCGGGGGCTTTTACAAAAAGAGGCAGGAAAAAGAGGCCTCACTCCTAAAGTGTTAAGTGAACAACAAAGACACAGGAGGAGAAGGCCTCAAAATGATATCTAGATTATT
>JAAZMN010000221.1 GCA_012798795.1 Bacillota bacterium
AAAGTGGATCATGCCTTTGCTTTACTGCGACCGCCCGGGCATCATGCTATGCGGATTGTTCATGGTTCCCGCGGGTTTTGTACTGTGAATAATGAGGCTATTATGGTGGAACATATTAGACATCGAGTAGGGCCTGATGTGCGTATTGCTATTGTAGACACCGACGCTCATCACGCTGATGGCACTCAAGATATTTTCTATAATGATCCGGGTGTACTACATATTTCCTTACATCAAGACGGGCGTACTCTATATCCGGGAACCGGAGATATTCAAGAACGGGGTGGTCCGGCAGCTTATGGCCAAACGGTAAATATTCCGTTACCTCCAGGAACAGGTGATGAGGGAATACTTTATGTTATAGAGCATTTGGTAATGCCAATTTTAGAAGAATGGAAGCCGGATTATATTATTAATGCTGCAGGACAAGATAATCACTACTCTGATCCTTTGACAAATATGAACTTTAGTGCTAATGGTTATGCTCGTTTAACCGAACTGCTTAATCCGGATATAGTAGTATTAGAAGGTGGTTATTCTATTGAAGGTGCTTTGCCTTACGTTAATGTAGGTTTAATTATGGCATTGGCCGGGCTAGACTATTCACATCTGCAGGAACCTGATTGGGATCCGGTTAACTTAAAGCAGCCCAAGAGAGTGACACAAGAGATTGCTGATCTTGTAGAGCGAGTCTATAAGCAGTGGCAGACTAGGGAACAAGCAGATCTTCACAAGTTGTTTGGGAGAGAACCGTTTTATAATCGTCAAAGATCTATTTATTATGACACTGATGGGATTGCTGAAGGACAGTATGAAAAGATCCGGTTGTGCTCTAAGTGTGCGGGTTGGCGTTTCATTTATTCGGAGGCAGTAAGAGGCACGGGGATTCGTGTTAGTGCTGCTGTTGTAACAGTGCCTTGGCAGGCCTGCGAGGAGTGTCGTGAAGCTGCTTTAGTAAATTATCGCCAGCTGTTGGAAAAAGGCGATTTTGATCAGGTTTTTTATCAAGATTGTGAAAGAGACGAGTACTTATCAGGTTTAAAGTCATAACGCAAGGCGATCCTTTACCGGTCTTAGTAGGATAAATAAGAAAAAGAACTTATCATCTGTGATAAGTTCTTTTTTATTCATGATTTTTCAATAAATGTAATAATATCTAATATTGTTGGAATTTTGTCTAGAGGAAAGTGTAGCTGATACATGGAAGCATGTATAACATTCTGAACATGATAAGCCTTTAGGGGGGTTAGGCAGTAGTGATAAAGATATGGTTTCTTGGTTCTTTTAGAGTGGAGATCAACGGCACGATTATTCCAATAGAACAGTGGAAATCAAAAAAAGCACTTGTTTTATTTAAATATTTATGTTGCCAACCAAACAAAAAGGTGCCTAAGGATAGCATAATTGAATTACTTTGGTCTGAATGTGATCCGGAAATGTATACTCACAATTTACATACTACTATATATAACCTGCGGCGCAGTCTTTCGGCTAAAGAAAACGAGCGGTCTGTAATCTGTTATTCTAATGGATTATATTGGTTTAATGCAGCACATAACTGTTATATTGATATATTTAAATTTAATAATTTGGCTAAGCAAGCAGTTGAATTAGAAACACTTGATCCAGCTGCTGCCCTAAAAGTGTATAAGCAAGCAATAAATATATATCGAGGAGATTTTTTGGAAGAAGATATGTATGAGGATTGGACAACAAGCATTCGCGATACTCTACGGGGACAGTATATCGAAATGACTACTCGTGCTGCTCAGTTGTGGGTGCAGTGTCATCAAAATTATAGGGAAGCAATTCGAATATGCCGGGAAGCTCTCAGTTATGATGACACAGTTGAAAGATTACATCAAACTGTAATAAGGTGTTACCTTGCAAAAGGTCGCAATGCAGATGCAATGGTACAATATAAGGCATGTGAAAAAGCCTTAATGGGAGGGCTGGGACTATCGCCAAGCGAAGAAACTTGCAGGCTTGTTGAAACAATAAAAAACAATGATGGTAAGTTAAAACATATAAACTTTTCGGCAGGTTATGTTCGTATGATCGATTGTAATACACTTAAACAAGAAATAAGAGCTAGGAAAACCTTTGTTTTACTTGTGCTTTCTTTTGCAAATAAAAATTACAGTGAATTTTGTAGAACATTGGAATTATTACAAGTTTCACTGCGGCAGGGCGACTTAATTTGCAGATGGACTGAAACTAGTATTGCTGTCTTGCTAGCAACTGCTAACTATATGGGCGCTTCGGAAGTCTCTAAACGGTTGGAACAGCTTTTACTTAAGTGGATTCCTGGATGTAAATTGAAATTTGAAATATTTGATGCGGGTCAATCAAAGCAGTGGCTGATGAAAACTGCTATTGATGGAAGTATTACACAATAACCGCTGCATAAATCCTGTGTCAGAGTGTTGTAGTCTAGTGGTTTCAAGGTGCCTCAACAAAAAACGCTAGGTTTTGTACCTAGCGTTCCTATGCTTATTTTTAATTAACTATAAAATTTAATTTAACCAAATAATTCTCTGCTGATGGTCTCATTAAGCTCATTCATTTTTTCCCCAAAAGCTTCTTGGGCCTT
>JAAZMN010000030.1 GCA_012798795.1 Bacillota bacterium
GTGATGTTATTATTAACAAGATCTACAGTGAATATTTTAACACGGGAATTAGGATTGTGTTTGAGTTGAATAAAAAAACATATTTTGATATTAATTCTTGGCCCCAAGGTGGACTGGACGTAAAATTTAATTATCAAATTGGAGATATTGGCTATTATAGAGATGACGATAATGTGCCGAGATTATGGTTTAAAGCAAATGAGCAGCCTAGTTTTCAAAAACTGGTCTTGCATTCACCTATGAGGTTAGTTTTAGATTTTCAGGATACTACCTTAATGGGTCAACCAAAAGAATTGGTCATTGATGATCCGGCAATAAGAACCATAAGAATCAGTCAATACACACCTTCTGTAACTCGATTAGTATGCGATTTAGAGACCCATATTGAACCTGTGGAAGTTGCAGCAGCAGATGATCGTTTCGAGATTGTTTTATTTGAAGGGACTTTAGAAGAATACCAGTTAATATTGGAACAAACACAGCCTAAGCCCCCTGATTTAGAAGAAGTTGCACCGGTGGATGAGTTGGAGTTGGTGGATTTAGACCAGATTTTAAAAGATCGAATTATTGTAATTGATCCGGGACATGGCGGTTCCGACCCTGGAACAATCGGAGTTACAGGAGTGTTTGAGAAGGACGTAGTACTGCCAATTGGTTTAAAACTTGGAGAGTATTTAGAAGCAGCCGGTGCTTTAGTTGTTTATACACGCAGAGATGATCGTTATGTATCTAAATTTGATAGGCCTAAAATTGCAGAATTGGCTAACGCTGAGTTATATATATCAATACATGCCAATTCCTACGGTGTAGTGGATGTTAAAGGAATTGAGACATTATACAACCCGCTTTATTTGGAGAATTTTCGATTGGCGCAGACGATACAATCCGAGTTATCTAACATTCTTAATGGGAATAATCGGGGAGTCCGTCCCAGGACAGATCTGGCAGTGTTGAATAATCTGGCTATACCTGCGGTTTTAGTAGAGGTTGGATTTGTAAGTAATGCTGAAGAAGAGCTATTGCTTACTGAATCTGAATATCAAAATCAGATTGCAGAAGGGCTTTTTGAAGGAATACAGCTGTTTTTTGTTAACTATCGTTTAAGACAGAGGTGAACAATTATGAAGTCATCGCAGGTATCCATAGGTATATATGATTCGGGTGTGGGTGGATTGACGGTTTGGTATGCGCTGAAAAAGTTAATCAAGCAAGATCTGGTTTATTTTGGTGATACTGCTCATATACCCTATGGCGAAAAAACTAAAGAACAAATTATTTTTTATTCCCAAACTATAATTGATTTCCTGAAAAAACAGCAAGTTGGATTAATTGTAGCAGCTTGTAATACATCTTCAGCTTTAGCTCTGCCTTCCTTGCAGTGCTCCGTAAGTTTACCCATATTTGGAGTCATTATTCCTGCTGTTCAGAAAGGGATTGAAGCTACCCATAATAAAAAAGTAGGGTTGATAGCCACAGTAGGAACTATAGACAGCGGTAGCTATCAAAAACATTTCAGCAGTATGGCACCGGATGTCAAGTTAATCCCACAAAAGTGCCCGAAATTAGTAACCTTGATTGAATCAGGTAAGTTAGACGGTGCAGAAGTAAATGGGGTTTTGCATGAATATCTCGAGCCTTTATTAGAGAAGGGTATTGACACTTTGATTCTTGGCTGTACTCACTACCCGTTTTTGCTGCGCCCGATTAGAGAAATAATCGGTCCCAAAATCACAATTATTGATCCTGCTTGGCAGACAGCTCGTAATGTCCGTGAATGGTTAATCGCACACAATTACACTGACAGTATGCTGCCTACCAGCGATGAGTTTTGGACAAGCGGTGATCCGCAGGAATTTCAAAAAAAGGCTGAAAGATTTATAGGTAGGCTAATTGATACGGTGAATTATCTTCCATTTGGCGAGGAGACGATGATTTATGAATGAATGGGCAGGCAAAAAAGTAGCAGTAGTGGGATTAGGGATTAGCAACATTTCTTTAATACGCTATTTAGCAAAGCAGAATGCAGTTATTTCAGGTAGAGATTACAAATTAGCTTCTGAATTAGGAAATCGCTATCAAACTCTCAAGGAACTAGGTGTAGAATGTCAATTAGGGGAGGATTACTTAGCAGATCTTCAGGATTATGATGCTGTTTTTTTAACACCGGGTATACCAAAATATTTACCGGAAATACAGGCAATTAAGCACAAGGTTCCTATATTAAGTGAGATATCATTAGTGCTCAAGCAGGCTAAAGCTCCTGTATTTGGAATTACCGGCAGCAGTGGTAAAACTACTACGACTACACTAGTTGGTGAGATGGTTAAAGCCTCTGGACTAAACTGTCATGTAGGCGGCAATATTGGCAATCCGTTAATTGAAAACATTGATGAGATACCCAGCGAAGATCGAATTATCATGGAATTATCCAGTTTTCAATTGGAATTACTTGATCAAAGTCCTGATGTTGCGTTAATCACCAATATTAGTGAGAATCATCTAGATATTCATTTAACCATGGATAACTACATAAATGCGAAAAAGCAGATTTATCTTCATCAAAAACCGAGTGATATAGCAATTTTTAATTATGATGATTCGGTAACTTTCGCCATGTCGAAAGAAGCAGTAGCTCAAGTGTACTATTTTAGTACGAAGCATCGAGTTAAACAGGGAACTTACTTAGAAAAGGATCAGCTGATTTTTCAGGATCAGGCAGGATTAGTACAGATAATAGCGAAACAGGACATTGGGCTTATGGGTGAGCATAATGTGCAGAATATTTTGGCTGCTGCACTGATAGCTCATTTAGCGGGAGCGAGTTGGCAGGCCATTCGTAAAGTAGCGCGGGAATTTACCGGAGTTGCTCATCGCCTGGAAAAAGTGGCGGTAGTTAATCAAGTTGTATATTACAATGACTCAATTGCTACCAGTCCCAGCCGAACTATAGCTGGCTTAAATGCTTTTTCTCAACCGATTATTCTTATTGCAGGCGGTTATGATAAGAAGCTGAGTTTTAAAAATTTAGCTGAGATTATCGGTAAAAAAGTAAAAGAGCTGATTCTTCTAGGTGCTGCTGCCGATAAAATTAACCAGGAAGTGGATTTGGTGAACTCAACATTTACTAGGATTCACCGAGTAAATGACTTAGCAGAGGCAGTGATGTTAGCCAGAGATTTAGCTGAGCCGGGTGATGTAGTTTTGTTATCACCGGCGTGTGCAAGTTATGATATGTACCCTGATTTCAGTGCGCGCGGAGAACATTTTTGTAAATTGGTACACAACATGGCGGCTGATAGGTTATAATAGGGATAAAATGTCAGCAATATAAGAAGAACAAAATAAGATGGAGGTAATCAGAAGTGGGCAGGCATGATGGTCGGAAAGCGAACCAGCTACGACCGGTAACAGTTGAACGAAATTATAATAAATATGCAGAAGGCTCGGTTCTTATAACAGTAGGTGACACAAAAGTGATTTGTACTGCAACAATTGAAGATAAGGTGCCGCCTTTCTTGCGCGGGCAGGGTGAAGGATGGATTACTGCCGAGTATGCAATGATACCCCGTGCCACAGAAACACGTAATGTTCGTGAAGCAGCTCGGGGCAAGCAGGGAGGTAGGACTCACGAAATTCAGCGGCTAATTGGGCGAGCATTGCGTTCGGTTGTAGATCTAAAGGCCATTGGCGAAAAAACCGTATGGATTGATTGTGATGTAATCCAAGCGGACGGGGGAACTCGGACAAGTTCTATTACAGGTGCTTATATTGCTTTGGTTGATGCTTTGGCTAAGCTAAAAGAGCAAGAAAATTGGGAAGTTTTACCGGTAAACGACTATCTTGCGGCTGTCAGTGTCGGTATTGTTGATGGCGAAGAACTACTGGATTTATGCTATAAGGAAGATTCAATAGCACAAGTTGATTTTAATGTGGTGATGACAGGCTCAGGAGATTTTGTCGAAATTCAAGGAACCGCAGAGCAGCAGGCTTTTTCACAGCAGCAGCTACTCAATATGCTGGATTTGGCAGAACAGGGTATTAATGAATTGATTAGAATTCAGCGGCATGAGCTCACATTAGGTTTAGCTGACTTGTGGAGCGGGAAGTCTAGTGAATAAATTAAAATTGGTCATTGCTTCTAAAAATGAACACAAGGTGCGGGAAATCAAAGATATTTTAGCCGACTTACCTTTAAAATTAGATATTAAAGCATTGAGTGAGATAAAAAATATACCGGAAGTTATTGAGGATGGCAGGACATTTACAGCAAATGCGGTTAAAAAGGCAGTTGAAATTTGTAAAGTTGTAGAATGTTTGGTTGTTGCAGATGATTCCGGTCTTATGGTAGACTATTTATATGGAGAACCGGGAGTCTTATCAGCACGTTATGCAGGTGAGCCCTGTAATGATAGTCTTAATAACAAAAAATTAATATATAAAATGGTTAATGTGCCTTGGGAAAAACGTGATGCCCAGTTTCACTGTACCATAGCTTTGGCGGAGCCAAATGGTGAGGTACATATTTGTGAAGGAGTGTGCTTTGGTAAAATTGGTTACAGATTAAAGGGTGAGCATGGTTTTGGTTATGATCCGTTATTTGTTTTGCCTGCATATGACAACCGGACATTTGCGGAACTAGATCCGGTATTGAAAAACCGGATCAGCCATCGAGCTAAGGCGTTAGCACAGCTTAAACAGTTATTTATTGAAAAATTTTGTCTGGATTAGAGTCTAATATATTGACATAGGTGTGCTGGTGTGGTAAGATAACCATTGTTAGTTTGATAAATACGGGTGATATATTTTCGGGGCGTAGCGCAGTTTGGCTAGCGCGCCTGCCTTGGGAGCAGGAGGCCGGAGGTTCAAATCCTCTCGCCCCGACCATTGATGAAATGGAATCAAAGTAGTTATCTGCTAACTTGCGGGTGTAGCTCAATGGTAGAGCACTGGCCTTCCAAGCCAGCTATGAGGGTTCGATTCCCTTCACCCGCTCCAGTTATGAATATGTGTGCCTAATACTTGCGCCTGTAGCTCAGGGGATAGAGCATCGGACTTCTAATCCGAGAGCCGCAGGTTCGAATCCTGCCAGGCGCGCCATTTTAATACGCGGTGGGTATAGCTCAGTTGGTTAGAGCGCCAGGTTGTGGCCCTGGAGGTCGCCGGTTCAAATCCGGTTACTCACCCCATTTTTTTGCCCATTTTTAATTAAAATTTGTAATCACTGATACAGCTTGAGGATGTATGACGGCGTCAAAGGGTGTAAAACTCTCTAGTTCGCCGTCAAAAGTCTTTAACAGGCTTTCATCAGCGGTGATAGATACACGCCGGCATTGTATAATTTCTACTTTTGGGTGATTTACATGCTTACCAAAATACACTAAAGGCAGAGTTTTCATCAGTTCTAATCTCTTTAATTCTTTAATGATTACGACAGAGATATATCCGTCATTATAGCGGGCGTTTGGTGCAAACATTAAACCACCTCCGCCGTAAGGCATGTTCATGAGTATAACTCCGACTACGCTGTGCTGACGAGTTTCACCATCTATTGTTATATTAATTGGATGAACTTTTAGATCATGAATGGTTTTGATAATTGCTGCAGTAAATACTATAGAACCCTTAAAAAAAGAATCTCTGTGAGAATTCACGTAATCCAGCACTGTCGACGGAAAGCCTATGGTGGAAACTACTCCAAAATTTCTGCTGCGTTCTTTAATTACGTCCATCTTTACGCTGTGCCTCTGTAGTATAACTTCTAGTGCGTCATCAGGGTTTGTAGGAATATTCAAACCACGAGCATAATCGTTGCCTGTGCCTCCAGGAATAATTGCTAATTGGGATTTTGAATTGAGCATTCCCGTTAAAACTTCATTAATTGTACCATCGCCGCCTAGTGCGGCGATAATTTCATGCTTTTCGGCAGCTTGAGATGCCAATTCTACTGCTTGTTTTGGATAGTCTGTGAAAAAGATTTCGAAATCAACGTCTTTATCCCTTAACTTTAATGTTACTTGCTCGGCGACTTTTTTGCTGCGACCTTTTCCGGCATATGGATTAGCGATAATTGCAATACTCATGGTAACACTCACTTTCTTTTCCTTAAATACCTGTGAGTTTCTTCGTTTTTTAGAAAGATCCTGCAATTAACCGCATTTAGTTTTGTTTTTGGTTTATTTTTCATCAGTTCGTTTATAATAAAGTGAAGGGGGTGTGGCATACATGGTTAAGCAAAAGCAGCCACCGAAAAGAGCTAAAAAAACTGATGAAGAATTAACCCGAAAAAGAAAGTACGAACATGGGGCTAAGAAGCAAGCTCAAGACCCTGAACAAGTAGAATAAAAAAACGGGTGCAGCATTTAAGCTGCCCCTTTTTTAATAACCTCTACGAAAAGTCAGAAAACATTTTGATTAGTTTTGATGCAGATTCTATTACTTTAGATTTGTTTTGTTCGATCACTAAAAAGTTTAGCTCTGATAGAGTACGATTGATTTCTGCAGTTAAGCTTAATGCATCAGCAGATTTTGGTTTAAAATCATCCCATAACGTCTGCAGCTGATCAAGATAATAATTACATAGATTCCAATCATCGTTAATTGCAGCCTGAGCAATCTTATCAATGAGATTTTGGAAATTAGGATTGATACTGCGTGTTTGTGGTTCAACTATTTCTGAATCCTTTTCTGGAAACTCTACGTATGCTTGAAAGGTACTGAAAAACGCTAATCCTATTAGAATTACTACCAAAAATATAAGATATTTATGGGAAAGTTTCATGTTAACCTCCTTATATAGAATAGCTTGCCCTAGAACGGGTAATAAATAAACGTGGTTATGAGCGGTATGGTTATGAGCGAAAGAAGGGACATATAAGTGAAAGTAGCATGGATAATACGTCCAGCAGCAGGTGGAATTTTACAGCATTTAGGTCACTTATTAAATGGGCTTGATAGTAAATTTCAAATCATAATATGCGGTCCGGAAGCACTTGCTGATTGGGTTAAAGATCGTCCATTTTATCCGATCAAACTTATTGACGGAATTGATCCTCTTCAAGACTTAAAGGGGATTTGGCAGTTTAGTAGGATACTTAAACGCGAACGGCCTGAACTTATACATGTCCATGGATTGAAGTCTGTCATGATTGCAGTTCCAGCTGCAAAAATGCATGGTATACACAATATAATGTTTACTGCCCATAATTGTCTGCCGAAACCGGATTCACGTTGGTATAAAATGACTAATGGCCTGATTTACCGGGGGTTAATGCGTTCGCTGCGCAGGGTGATAACTGTATCAAATGCGGTACGTAATGAATTAGTAGAGTATATTCCTTCCCATCGAATTGTCACTATCTATAATGGTGTCGATTATCAAAGGTTTTCCGGTTTTTCTCGTCACGATTCTCGCATAAGTCTGGAATTTAGTGGGGATGATCTGGTAGTCGGAGTTGTTGCTCGTCTGATTATGGAAAAAGGGATTGCATCACTGCTAAAAGCCGCATCATTATTAAAACCTATTCAGCCTAATATTAAGTTTGTTATAGTTGGCGATGGGCCCCATCGGCGCAATTTTGAAAGTTACAGCCGCGCCTTGAATTTGGAATCATCTGTAATATTTACAGGATACCGCAGTGATATCCCGTATTTAATGGCTGGTTGGGATTTATTTGTTTTGCCTAGTTTAAGTGAGGGCTTTAGTGTTAGTGTGCTGGAAGCAATGGCTGCCAAACTTCCAGTAATTGTCTCAGACTTACCCAGTATGCGCGAGATGGTAGTACAGGGAAAAGGCGGGTACTTAGTCAGTTCTGATGACGCTCCAGCCCTAGCGGCTGCAATTCTAGGTGTATTGAAAGATATTGATAAAGCACGCATAATGGGAGAGTATAATTATAATCATGTAATTTGCAATTTTGGCATCGAAAAAATGGTCAGAAGAACAGAAGAACAATATAATCAATTAATCCGGGAAGATAGCTAATGGAAAATTTAAGTAAATCCGCCTGTATTGTAATACTTTTACTATTGTTTTTAATTTCCTCAGCTGAAGCCGTTAAACAAAAAACAGTTTTAATTTTATGGCATGAGTTGAGGTGGGAAGATGTGAAAAGCCCTGCAACAGCTGAGTTTAATGAGCTTGCGGTAGGCTTAATGAATACGCGGATTGGAGGAGGTAATGCAGTTAATGGTGCTTATTTAACTATCAGCAGCGGAGCGCGGGCATTGGGTGTAACGGACGCAGCTAAAATGTTTTACAGCAGCGATAATTTTCAAGGAAATACGGCCGGGGAAGTCTATCAGCTGCGAACAGGTCAGATGATTAGTGAGGAAAATATTGTAAATCCGCAGATTGCAAGCATACTGCAAGCTACTGCTCAGGCTGAATATCCACTGCAAGCAGGAGCATTAGCCGAAAAACTGCAAAAGGCGGGCATCGTTGTTGGAGTTTTCGGCAACAGTGATTTAAAGGATCAAGTTGTACGTTGGGCAGCATTAGTCGGTATGAATTCAAGGGGTGTTGTTGAATACGGGGTTATTGGAGAAGATCTTTTGGATAGTAATGCAGATTATCCTTATGGAGTATGCACAAATCATGAATTTCTTTTAGATGCGGTGGTAAAATCTGACGTTGAGTTTGCCATTATTGATTTAGGAGATCCGTATCGTTATAGTTTATATGAGAGTTTGATTTTATCTCAGCAGCAGCCTGTAATCAGGGAGCGAATGGTCAGACAAAGTTGGGAGTTTGTGCAACGGCTGCATAATCTGCTGCCTTTAACTGATTTGATTATATTATCACCTTACCCGGGGGATAATCGTGCTCAGAATGGCCAATGGCTTGCTCCTGTGTTAATAATTGGGCAAGAAGAAGGATTACTACAGTCCGCAACGACTAGATGGCCCGGGATTGTCGCTAATATTGACATTGCCCCCACAGTACTGCAAGCTTATGGAGTTGACAAAGGAGTAATGCTGGGACGTTCAATGGAAATTCAATCTATGGACAGTCAACAAGCAGTAGACTATTTAATCGCTTTGGAACAGAAAATTTTTCGGGTCAGCAAATATCGCAGCCCTGTACTGCGGTTTTTAGTTATTTTTCAGATAGTGATTTATTTGTTTACACTGGCACTCTTAATTATACCAAAGCCGCTAAACCAGAAATTTATTCGGCTTGTACAGTTCATTCTCATCTTCAGTTTATCGACACCTTTGATTCTGCTGGTAGTGGCTAAAACCCGGGTAATTGTGCTATTTGTTTTAATTGGTTTAATCTATGCTTATTTCAGCGAAAAAGATCCGCTTTTGATTATCATGGTTATAGGGATACTAACCGCGGGTTTAATAAGTATTGATGTGGTGAACGGTTCATGGTTAATGCGGTTTTCTTATTTAGGATATGACCCTTTAGGCGGAGCCCGGTTTTATGGGATTGGTAATGAATATATGGGAATTTTAATCGGTGCCTTAATTATTGGATGGTCAATTTTGCGTGAATTAAGGCCAAAGAAACCAATAGGATCAACTGCTACTGCTTTATGGGATCTGGGAGTATTCGTTTTAACTGCGGTAATCATTGCTGCACCGCAATGGGGAACTAATGTAGGAGGTACAATTACGGCAGTAGCAGGTTTTGGGGTAACTTGGTTATGCTTGCACAAAAAACAATTTAAAATGGGCGGAGTTGGCAGTATACTTTTGCTCGGTTTCATCATAGTATTTTCGTTAGGTCTTTTGATGTATATAGACGCTAATCGGCCTGAAACTGGCCAGTCTCATATAGGTCAAACAGTAAGTATTATTCAGCAGGAAGGTTTAAGTGCCGTTGTTCAAATTATTAAGCGTAAATTGGATATGAACATAAAACTGTTTAAATACAGTTTGTGGAGCAGAGCTTTAATAGCTGCCATTATAGCAATGGGTGCCAGTTTGATTTGGCCAAGCAGGTATCTGCAGTGGTTACTCTTAAATCATCCATGTTTGGTTAAGGGAATTATTGGAACACTTACCGCGACGATTACTGCATTAGCAGTAAATGATTCAGGGGTTGTAGCTGCCGCAACATGCTGTTCATTTGCAGCGACAGCTATGCTGTGTACAGCATTAGGGTTAAAACATAATCTTTTGCCGTCTTAAGCCAACATTAAGTAAAATACCAATTACTAAGATGCTGGTCAATAATGAGCTGCCGCCATAAGTAAGAAATGGGAGTGGAATACCTGTAATCGGCATTATCCCTAGTGTCATGCCGACATTGATTACTAGGTGGCAGAAAAAGAAACTAACGCAGCCGACAGCTAACAGCATACCATATCGGTCCTTGGCAAGACGGGCGATTCTTAATCCACGCCAGATAATCACGGCAAATATGCAGATAACCACCACTGCACCGACAAATCCGAATTCTTCTGCGACAACCGAAAAAATAAAATCTGTATGATTAGCAGGTAAAAAGTCGAGCTGGCTTTGGGTTCCGTTGAGAAAACCTTTGCCAAAAAAACCTCCAGAACCAACAGCAATCATAGATTGAATCACATTCCAGCCTTTATCTGTTGGATCAGAATAGGGATCAAGGAAAACTAATAGACGCTGTAATTGATATGGTTTAATTATCTCCACAATATCATAGTAAGAAAGCAATAATGCAGAAAGCGTTATAATAATGCAGATTATACCTATAAATGTCAGATGTTTAACATCTCCGCCTGCTATGTAAGTCATTGCAAAGACAATACCGGCAAATACCAAGGAAGTCCCTAAGTCAGGTTGGAGTATAATTAGAATCATGGGCAGGCCGATAATAGCAAAAGGGCTTAAAATCTTCCAGTTAGCAATATTATCCGGTTTTTCTAAATGATGAGCGAGGACTACAATCATAATTATTTTCGCTATCTCAGAGGGTTGAATATTGAAACCGCTAAATCTAAACCAGCGTTGCGAATTTTGCGAAGTACCCAGTACTAAAACAGAAAGCAAGATAATCAGGTTAATCACGTACATTAAGCGAATCCAGCGGCGCCATGCCCGATAATCAATGGAAAGAATGACAAAAACACCGATAAATCCTAATAGGGCGGATAGTGCCTGCTTTTTCACATAGTAGAAGGGATTTGTATTCTCGCTTAATAATTTACCGGCAGATGCTGAGTAAATTATAAATAACCCCAGCAGGATTAAAGCCAGAACAGCTAGAATTAAGGGTATGTCCAAATTGCGCCAATATCTTTTGGGAATTGTTTTCACTGATACCGCTCCTCATTGTTTATAACTACATTATACACGAGAATAATCAATATGAAAACCTAATCTGCAAAAAGTGTTGACCAATCACAGCCTCTCTGCTATAATTATTAAATGTGGCAGGTGTTGTGAGCCATTAGCTCAGCCGGTAGAGCACCGGACTTTTAATCCGGGCGTCCCGCGTTCGAATCGCGGATGGCTCACCATTTATCTTTTAGTCTGTATGCAGGCGTGGCGGAATTGGCAGACGCGCTAGACTTAGGATCTAGTGGGTAACTCCGTGAGAGTTCGAGTCTCTCCGCCTGCACCATATAGTTAGCGATGAGGGCGGTAAAAGAATGGTTGCCGCTCAATTTTTTTAGTTTGTATCAGGGAGGACATATTATGGATGTAAATTTGGAGAAGCTAGACCAAAGTAGAGTTAAATTAACAATTGAAGCCGATGCCGATAAGCTTGAAGAAGGTTTGGATTATGCTTATCGCAAGGTGAACAAAAGAATAATCATTCCTGGATTTAGGAAAGGTAAGGCGCCTCGCCAAATTTTGGAGCGGCATTTTGGACAAGAAATACTGTATGAAGATGCACTTGATTATTTACTGCCAAAGCTCTATCAGGAAGCAGTTAGTAAAAAAGAACTGCATCCTGTTGAACAGCCTGATATTAAACTGAATAAAATTGAGCCGAATGAAGGATTAAGCTTTGAGGTTGAGGTAGATGTTTACCCGGAAGTTGAGTTAGGAGAATATTTAGGACTGCCGGTTGAAAAACATATTAAAACGGTTACCGATAAGGATATTGACAGTGAACTTGAAGACCTAAGGCTGAGGCATAGTGAATTAATGGCAGTAGATTCTCGGAAAGATGTCCAAGAGGGAGATTTTGCCAATATTGATTTTAAAGGATATTTAGATGGACAGCCGTTTCCAGGCGGGGCAGCGGAAGGTCATACTCTTGAAATTGGAGCAGGAAGATTTATTCCCGGTTTTGAAGAGCAGTTAGTCGGAATGGAAGTCGGTGACGAAAAAGAAATCACCGTAACTTTTCCTGATGACTACCATAGTCCTGATTTAGCAGGTAAAGAAACAGTTTTTTCTGTTAAAATTAACAGCATAAAACAGCGGGTTTTACCTGAACTAGATGATGAATTTGCTAAGGATATTAGTGAATTTGCAACTTTAGCTGAATTAAGGGAGGATATTCGGGCAAAACTAGCAAAGGCTATTACCGACGAAACTAAACGGGAAATGGAGAATAAATTAATAGAGCAGATTATTTCCAACAGTATTATTGAACTGCCTAACTCTATGATTGAACAGCAGATCGATTATCAGGTGAATTATTTTCGCACTAATTTAATGTATTCGGGTATGAACCTTGAAACATATCTTGAGTACACTAATAAAACAGAAGATCAGCTACGAAATGATATGAGGCCGGCGGCAATTAATCAAATTAAACGCAGTTTGTTAATAACAGAGATTGCTGATAAAGAAGGAATTATGGTTTCTGAAGAAGAAATTAACCACAGGATCGACCAGTTTGTTGAAGAAAGTTCCACCTCCGAAAATGTTCGTGAAACGTGGGAAACTCACCAAGATGAACTGGAAAATATGTTAAAAATTGAAAA
>JAAZMN010000222.1 GCA_012798795.1 Bacillota bacterium
CTTAATTGCTCCTTCCGGGAGCTCTAAATTAGTCAGTTCATTCCTTAACGAGAAGGAATGACCACTTACCGGTTCAGCAGAGGATATACTATCTTTGTCATTTAAATCAGACAAGGTATTTCTGTAATAATTTCCTTCTTCATCACGCCAGTTTATTTGGTATGTACCTGTTCCAGAATTGTATTCGCAAATTACATCATCTACATATACATCTTCTTTGAGATCTAATAATCCTCTCTCTTCAAAAGTAATTAAGTCCTCAGAGGTCCAAAGTAGAATTTTTCCCTTGCTTTCAATATCATTACTTCCATCAGAATTAGTTCTTACTGCAATAATTCCAAAACTTCCGCCGTCGGTGTGAAAAATATAAGGTTTTTTTAAGCCTTTAGCCCTAATTACATCATTTTCATCAATAGTTGCCAATGCGAAAAGTATGCCATAGTTTTGGTTCAACGCTTGATAGTTTTTGCCATCACTACTGTATGCTAGATGGACACTGTATGCCAGATAGCTTGAATAACGCTCTTTAATAGGTTCTCTAGTATAAATTAAAATACTGTCTCTATTCTTCATAACTTAACCCCCCTCGTATACTTAAAACTATGGCTAAATATTGCTTCTAGACCATTCACCAGAATAATCCACCCCACTATATTTTGGGACTAATTAAAAAGTTATACTGTATGTCTCGCCAGCAATTACTGAAAGTTCAATAGTTTTTTGGTCGATTTTATTAAACTTTACCAAGTTTCCTCTAGAATCTTCCACTATAGCAGTGCTGATGTTTTCGGCCCGAACAACCAAAACCGAGCTGACATTAGGCTTGAGTACTGCCAATTGAAGAATCGACTGAGACCAACGCATATCAACCTCAACATTTCCCTTTGCCTTTAAGCCGCTAACACTTCCTGTATTCCATGCATGTGGTATAGCGGGCAGCAATTCAATCGCATCACCTTGACTTTGGAGAAGCATCTCTGTCATACCAGCAGTAGCCCCAAAGTTACCATCAATTTGGAATGGCGGATGTGTATCAAAGAGATTGCTTAAAGTAGAACCTGATAAGATCTCCTGTATAAGTTTGTGAGCACGGTTTCCATCACGCAGGCGAGCCCAGAAGTTGATCTTCCATGCTTTACTCCAACCTGTACCACCATCACCACGCGTATTTAATGTTACCTTCATAGCCTCTAAGAAAGCATTATCCTCTTCGCTTCTACCGACAACAAATTGGTTCCCCGGATGCAAGCCATATAGATGGTTTACATGACGATGACCATAATCGCCAGTTATATCAATTGTAATTTCGTCTTTCCACTCCATAAATTGACCGGCAAGTCCAATTGAAGGAGGCGACAATTTTGTTTGGGCTTCTCGAATTTCTTGAATTTCCGGAATATCTATCCCTAAAACCTCGCTTGCTTTAATCGTATTATTGAATAGGTCCCAGATTATCGCCTGATCCTGGGTGGCACCTAAAGAATATGGACCATGTTCCGGCGACCAAGATGGACTGGACACTAATGTACCATCACGTTCATCTATAACCAGATTATCTACCCAGAATAGAGCCGCCTGTAACATCGTATCATAATTTTCTCTTAAAAACTCTGTGTCTAGACTAAAGGTATAAGCCTCCCAAATATGCCTTACCAGCCATGCACCACCTACAGGGAAGTAAAATGCATCGGAAACTGCCGGTGCAGTATTGCCCCAAATATTGTTCTCATGAAACGTAGTCCATCCCCTTACAGTATCACCATCTTCTGTAACAAAATATCTTTCTGCAGTAACCCTTCCTCTAGGAACAAGGCTATTAATATACTCAATCAGTGGTAAATGACACTCACTTAAATTAGTTTGTTCTGCCGGCCAATAGTTCATCTGAAGGTTGATATTAGTGTGATAGTCCGCATCCCAAGGTGGACGTAAACCATCTGCCCAAATACCCTGCAAATTCGCAGGGAGCGATCCTTCTCTAGAGGAAGATATCAATAAATATCTTCCAAACTGATAGTACAGTACTTCCAGATATAGATCCTCACCTTTTGTATTCGGATTAAATGTCCTTCCACCATACCCTGCTAATAATCTGTCGGTTGTTTTGGAAGGAATATCTACAGAATCTAAATCCAACTTCACACGATCATATAAAGATTTATAATCAGCAATATGTTCTTCCTTCAACTGATCAAAAGTTTTCGACTCAGCTTCCGCGATACGTTGCTTTACAGCTTCGAAAGGAATTTCGTCGCTGAAATAATCAAAACTATCATCCATACACTGTTGATAATTAGTACCTGCAGACATTAAAATAATTATGGAATTTGCATTACGTACTTCAACTCCACTGTTTACAGCCTCTAAGGTACCTCCGTCGGCAATCACCTTGATTTGCTGAGCAAATTGTAAACCATTTTCACGATGATCAGAGGGACGTCCCGTCATAGTAATTGTATCGCCCTCTGAGCATATAGTTGCTTGTCTTTGTTGTGTAGCGATTGAAATCCGTTTCAATAATGTTCCTTCCTGATCTACCGTTAACCGAATAACCATTATATTACCTGGATTACTTATAAAGTACTCTCTTAAATAACTTACTCCATCTTGAACATATTCAACACTTGCGATAGCATTATCAATATTTAAGGTCCTCTTGTAATGCGTATAATCAGGCTGAGATTCAAATTTTTCACCTTCCAGCCCATATGTAAATAGTGCTATTTGGCAACCTTCACTCCGATTGCCGCTTTTATTTTCCAAAATCTCAAGCTTATAATATTTATAACTTACTTCTTGTTCTAGTTTAAATACCTTAGTTTGATGTCTATTTGAAAATACAACATCATCCTGCGAATCAAGTAAGATAAACTCTTGGTTGTCATTAGAACCATATAAATTCCAGTGTTTTGGATCTCGGTTTTCGACATCATTAGCCGATGTCAACTGATAATAGTCAATCGCCACTGGCTCCCTATGTTCCAATAAAAACCAGATTGGAAAGGGATGATTGTAACCCCATGGAAGCCCAGCTGAGGAATACCATTTTGTGTCGGTCCTTCCATCAATTAATTTTTCTATTCCTTCATTGGCATCTGCTGTCTCTGCGTTAGAAGTTATTTTTTGATAAGGTGCAAAGTCCAAATCCGCAATTATTATATCTCCCAAAGACTGATAAGAACCATAATTAGCTTTATTACCTTTTAAGGCATTAATATGGTTCCAAAGCTCTTGACTCATATTAGGATAGTTCCTAGAGACTACCTGACCTGTAATAGGATCTATATATGCTGAATGATGTTCTGAAAAGTAATTCATATTATTCTGCAGCATTTCTCTTGCAGCCTGAAGATTGACTCTATTCTGTTCCGCAGTAGCTCGACTATGTCCTCCATCATAATTAGGATTAGCTCCAGGCCCACCAGACCAAAGGGTTTTTTCATTTATTTGAATTCTATCTCTTTCTACACCTCCAAAAACCATAGCACCGATGAAACCGTTACCCAAAGGTAGAGCCTCTGATTCCCAGTCTTGTGCC
>JAAZMN010000223.1 GCA_012798795.1 Bacillota bacterium
AGTTTTTGATTACCACCATGTAACAGCCATTGACATGGTGGTTTTAAATATATAGACTAAAGTATATGAAAACCAGAGCATCATAGTGATAAATATGTTACAATGTTTGATGTTGTTTGGTATAATAAAGCAATGGAGGAACTATATTGAGAATAGGAATTGTCGGTCTTCCACAATGTGGGAAAACTACTATATTTAAACTACTAACAAATGTAGAAACAAAAGGTAATACCAAGGTGAATACAGGAGTTGCTAAAGTATTAGACCCGCGAGTAACTTATTTAGCTAAATTATTTAACCCAAAAAAGTTAAGCTATGCTGCAATTGAAATGATTGACATTGCTGGATTTATTCTCAGTCAAACAAAAAAAGACGGCGATTTTTTTGATGCTTTACGCGATGTTGACGCAATTGTGCAGGTAATTTCCACTTTCACTATTAACAATGAGATGGCAGCTGCTGATGATGCTCAATTAGATCCGATACGGGATTTGGATCAAGTTCAAGCGGAATTAGTTTTAGCGGACTGGAATCTTGTAGAAACTAGATTAGAAAGATTGGAAAAGGAGCGGATGAAGAATCCGCAGAGCAATAAAGAACAAGTTATTTTAACTAAATGCAGAGAATTATTGGAACAAGATTTACCCTTAAGGCTATTAGAGTTAACCGACGAAGAAGCTAAAGATATTAGAGGATATAATTTCTTTACACTGAAGCCATTGTTATTGGTGGTTAATGTGAATGAAACCCAAATGAGACAGGCTAAATATCCTAAGCAAGGACAAATTAATACTTGGGCTAAAGAACGTGGAATTCCAATTATCATAGTGAGCGGACAAGTAGAAATGGAAATTAACGAATTAGATGAAGACGATAAAATCATGTTTATGAAAGATATGGGAATAGAGGAAACAGGAATCCAACGATTGTCTCGGGAAGTTTATGCTCATCTTGGGTTAATTTCTTATTTTACAGTAGGTGAGGATGAAGTAAAGGCATGGACTATTTCTCAAGGGACGACAGCTAAACAAGGAGCAGGAAAAATCCATTCCGATATTGAACGCGGTTTTATTTGTGCAGAGGTAATATCGTATGAAGATTTTGTTTCACTAGGAAGTATACAAAAGGTTAAGGAAAAAGGACTTTTTCGACTGGAAGGCAAAGATTATATAATAGCAGATGGAGATATTATTAGTTTTAGATTTAATGTATAGCAGGAAAATATTAGAAAAAATACCATATTAGGAAGGAGTTGTTAATGTGGATATTAAAGAAAGAGCTCAATTATTAGCTGATGCCTTAGTAGAGAGTTCAGAATACCAGCGGCTAAAGAAAGCCAGGGAAGACATAGAGCAGCACGAAGCCGCAAGAATAATGCTAAAAGATTTTCAAAAGAAACAGATGGATCTACAGAAACAGCAGCTGGAAGGCAAGTCGGTTACTGAGTCACAAGTCGAAGAATTAACCAAGTTATATGAAATACTGAATATAAACCCTTATATTCGAGAGCTATTTGAATCCGAGATGTTCTTTCACGGCATTATATTAGAAGTTCAAGAGATTTTAAGCAGTGCTATCGATTTAGAACCCATGGATATTGATGATGAAGATGAAAATGAAGCAGAAACCAATGGTTCTGCAAAATCACTAGAGGAAGATATTATCCAAAAAACCACCAAAAAAATATGGACTCCAGGGAATTAGAGGAGATAATCATTGAATAAATTGCGAATAGGAACAGCTGGAATTCCATTATCTGCTGAACCACGTTCTTCACAAGCCGGAATTAAGCGACTTGCCCAATTAGGATTAGGGTGTATGGAATTAGAATTTGTTAGAAGTGTCCGTATGAAAGAACCTACTGCAGAGGACGTTAAAGCCACTGCAAAAAGTGAAGACATTGAATTAACTGTCCATGCTCCATATTATGTAAATCTTAATTCTCGAGAATCGGACAAGGTTTCAGCCAGTAAAAAAAGGATATTAAAAGCTGCAAAAATTGGATGGGCAGCAGGGGCAAAAAGTATAACTTTTCATGCTGCATTTTATCATGATGATTCCGAAGACAAAGTTTATGAAGTAGTGAAAAGAGAATTAAAAGAGGTAAGAGAACAATTAAATGAAGAAGGTAACATGATTCATTTGCGTCCTGAAACTACCGGGTCACCCACTCAGTTCGGGACGGTTGAAGAAATTGTTCAATTAGCCGTTGAGATACCGGGAGTATGGCCTTGTGTGGATTTTTCTCATTTGCATGCGCGCAGTAAAGGAGCATATAATACATATGAAGAGTTTAGTAATGTGCTCAAATTTATAGAACAGAAATTGGGAAGACAAGCCTTGGACAACCTACACATGCATATTTCAGGAATTGACTATGGATTAAAAGGTGAGAAGAAACATTTAATATTGAAAGAATCAGATATGAATTACCAAGGAGTATTACAAGCTTTATATGATTTTAACGTATGTGGCTGGTTAATTTGTGAGAGCCCCAATTTGGAAGAAGATGCACTGCTGTTACAGGAGTATTATAGTAAATTATAATAACAAAAG
>JAAZMN010000224.1 GCA_012798795.1 Bacillota bacterium
ACTACATTAATTCAAGATAAGCCACCGGGCCGTAAAAAAATTGATACTAGGCTGATTCATCCCAAACAACGAGATGATGTTTATCGGTTTTTAGTTTCTCGAGTTAATCAAGGTGAGCAGGGTTTTGTTGTTTTTCCATTAGTCGAAGAGTCGGAAAAAATGCCTGTTAGAGCTGCAATTTCAGAAATGGAGAATTTATCCCAGAATCAGCTGGCTCACGTTCGTGTTGGCTTGGTTCACGGCCAAATGGGCAAGGAAAAAGACCAGATTATGGAAGATTTCTACAAGGGGAAAATTGATGTCTTAATTTCTACCACTGTCATTGAAGTAGGAATGAATGTGCCAAATGCAACGGTAATGATTATTGAAAACGCTGATCGTTTTGGTTTGGCACAACTGCATCAACTGCGCGGCAGAGTCGGCCGCTCTATAGAGAAAGCGTATTGTTTTTTGATTGCAAATCCGCAAACGGATTTGGCCAAGCAGAGATTAAATGTGCTCAGAACCACTAATGATGGCTTAAAAATTGCAGAAGAGGATTTAAAGCTGCGCGGGCCGGGAGATTTACTTGGAACACGTCAGTCGGGGGAACCATGGTTTAGACTAGCTGATATTATTCGAGATCAGAATTTACTAGAATTAGCTAGTGAAGAAGCACGAAAGATTATTATTGCGGATCCTGAGTTAAAACAGTATCCTATTCTGGCGGTAGAAGTAAACAAGGCAACAGCCTTTAACTGACTATTGCCTTATGGGAGAGGAGAAACCGGAGGAAGAATAAAACCAATTACATGGTTGCACTTCCTGTGCCTTTTTGGGGAGGGTCAATCTCTTCACTGCTATTATGTGGCAAATGTAGCATTAAATATTCAGCATAAATCAAGGTATTTTTTTCCATCAAATGTAGGAGGAGATTAAGTGCGTGTAATTGCAGGTAGAGAAAAAGGAAGACGATTGCATACTGTTTCCAGTACTAGTACACGGCCTACCACAGACAGAGTTAAAGAAGCGCTATTTAATATAATCGGGAACAGCATATACGATGCAAGTTTTCTTGATTTATTTGCAGGAAATGGAGGCATAGGTATTGAAGCCCTTAGCCGTGGTGCTAAAACGGCTGTTTTTGTCGAAAAAAGCCGTTTATGTACGGAAACAATTAAATTGAACTTAACAATTACGTCATTTTTAGATCAAGGTGAAATAATAACCAAAGACGTTTTCAGTGGATTAAAGATATTAGGCGGCAGAGATGAAAAATTTAATTTAATTTTTATTGACCCTCCCTACAATCGCGGATTGATTGAGCCGACATTACGTTTTATCAATAAATATAAACTGCTAAGCCATAATGGATTAGTTATTTGTGAACACAATATCAAAGAGGAAATTCCGAAATTAATGTTGAAATTATCTCGAGTAAGGACAGAAGATTATGGTGATACTGCCATTGGGTTTTATCGCTGAGGAGGATTATTGTGAAAATAAGTGTATGTCCGGGTAGTTTTGATCCGGTTACATACGGTCATGTAGATATTATTGAGCGTTCTTGTGAGCTATTTGATCATGTTTATGTGGCTGTGTTAAAAAACATCAATAAAAGACCTTTGTTTACTGTAGAAGAGCGAATCCAAATGTTGAAGCATACTACTAAACATTTGTCAAATGTAAGTGTAGAAAGTTTTGAAGGTTTAGTTGTAGAATATGCCAAGAAAAAAGGGGCATTAGCAATAGTCCGAGGATTGCGTGCAGTTACTGATTTTGAA
>JAAZMN010000225.1 GCA_012798795.1 Bacillota bacterium
CAAAACGAGCAAAACATTTACCACAAACTCTAACTGTTGATGAAGTAAATATGTTGTTATCCGGTATCGATACAAAAACTCCTTTAGGATTACGCGATAAAGCGATATTTGAATTGTTATATGCTGCCGGAATACGTCTATCCGAGTTAGTATCATTAAATGTCGAGCATGTTAAAATAAAAATGGAATATGTTCGTGTTTTTGGGAAAGGGCGTAAAGAAAGAATAGTTCCAAGTGGAGAGTATGCTGCTCATGCAATTAAAGAATATCTTTTTAATGGCCGGCCTAAGTTATGCAATACTGCAGAGCAGGCTCTTTTTGTTAATTGTCATGGTAACCGCTTAAGTCAACGCGGGGTTCAGTATTTATTGGAAAAACACATAAGAAAAACATCGCTTAATAAACATATTTCTCCACACAGTATAAGACACAGTTTTGCTACGCATTTACTTGATTCGGGTGCAGATTTACGGGTAGTTCAAGAACTGCTGGGCCATGTTAGTCTATCGACAACTCAAATCTACACCAAAGTCAGCCAAAGTAAGTTAAAATCAGTTTATAACAAGGCTCACCCTCGTGCATAATATTTTAATTAAAACATATTTTTAAAGCTGGATCAAGGGAGAGAAGTAACAATGCAAATTAAAGCTACTACTATTATAGCAGTACGTAAAGATAATCGAATAGCTATAGCCGGTGATGGACAGGTTACTCTTGGTGAAAAAACAATTGTAAAACACGGTGCAAGAAAAGTACGCAGATTATATAATAATACTGTTTTGGCAGGTTTTGCAGGAGCAGCAGCAGATGCTTTTACGTTATTTGAAAGATTTGAAGCTAAATTAGAAGAATTTAACGGAAATCTTCAGCGTGCTGCTGTTGAATTAGTCAAGGAATGGCGAACAGATAGGACAATACGCAATCTAGAGGCATTGTTAATTGTTGCTGATCATAACACAATACTATTGATATCAGGTTCAGGTGATATTATTGAACCGGACGAGGATGTTATTGCCATTGGCTCAGGAGGTTCTTATGCATTAGCGGCAGCAAAGGCACTATTGAAGCATTCCCAGTTGTCGGCTGTAGAAATAGCTAAAGAGTCTTTGAAAATCGCTGCAAAAATTTGTATATTTACTAATGATTGCATATCAGTATTAGAACTGCCATTTGATGATGAGGAGGAGGAAAACAGCAGTGGAACTTACTCCCAGTGAGATAGTTAATGAGTTAGATAAATATATTGTAGGGCAGAAACAAGCAAAAAGAGCAGTAGCAATTGCCCTGAGAAATCGTTATCGTCGCAAACTGCTTCATCCCGATATTAGGGATGAAGTAATTCCTAAAAACATTTTGATGATTGGTCCTACCGGAGTAGGAAAAACAGAAATTGCCAGACGGTTGGCTAAACTGGCAAATGCCCCATTTGTAAAAGTTGAAGCGACCAAATTCACGGAAGTAGGCTATGTTGGCAGAGATATAGATGCAATTATTCGTGATCTTATAGAATCAGCTATTCGGATGGTTAAAGCAGAGAGGATGAAAGAAGTTGAAGATAAGGCAAAAACAGCTGCTAACGACCGTTTACTTGATATTCTAGTCCCGATGCCCAAGAAAACAAAATCTACAAATCATTTAGGAATGATGTTAGGTATACCGAGAAAGTCTGTGCAAAACGACGAAGATGATCAAAAACAGGAAGAACAAGTAAATGAATTAAAGGCTAAACGCAAACAAGTACGCCGTATGTTAGAACTTGGCGAATTAGAGAATAATATTATTGAGATCGATGTTATAGATCAAACTCCGCATCTGTTTGAAGCTTTTTCTGCGATGGGAATGGAAGATGTCAGTATTAACATTCAAGATATGTTTGAAAGTTTCATACCTAAAAAAAAGAAAAAACGCAGAACTACTATTGCTGAAGCACGCAAAATATTTACAAATGAAGAAGCCAATAAACTAATTGATATGGAATCCATCAGCTCTGAAGCTGTTGAAAGATGCGAACAATCTGGGATAGTTTTCATTGATGAGATTGATAAAATTGCAGGGAAATCTCATGGTACCGGGCCCGATGTTTCTCGCGAAGGAGTCCAAAGAGATATATTACCCATAGTTGAAGGCAGCACTGTAATGACTAAATACGGTCCCGTTAAAACTGATTATATATTATTTATTGCTGCCGGTGCATTTCACATAACAAAACCTTCAGACTTAATACCGGAACTTCAGGGAAGATTTCCTATTCGGGTGGAACTGTCCAGTTTAACTCGAAATGATTTTAAACGCATTCTTACTGAACCTAAGAATGCACTGATTAAGCAGTACTGTGCTTTATTAAAAACCGAAAATGTGAATATTGAGTTTTCTCCTGATGGTATTGATGAAATAGCTCAAATTGCGGAAGAAGTAAATCAAAACACTGAAGATATAGGTGCAAGAAGACTGCACACTATTCTTGAGCGATTACTAGAAAATCTATTATTTGAAGCTGATAAAATAGATTATGATGTAAAAATTGACAGAGAATATGTACAAAAACAATTGGGTTCAATAATTGCTAACAGGGATTTGAGTAGATATATACTGTAAAATAGAAAAATTGGAGGCTTATAATATTATGTCAAGTTTATTAGAAAAGACAAGAAAAATTAACCATGCAATTCAGCAATCGGAAGGTTACAAGGTTGATTATAATGAATTATCAAATGTGCTTTCGGATGTGATTAAATCATCTATCTATGTTTTTGGGAGAAAGGGAAATTTATTGGGTTCTTCTATTTACGACCATTTTGGTACAAGCGTAATGGAAGATGAGATTCTTGCTGCAGGCAGTATTAATGCAGATTATAATCAGGAGCTGCTTAGAATTAATGTTACAAGTGCGAATAAGAAAGCAGAAGAACAAATGCTGTACAATGAAGATGTAGTCAACCAATTTGCAGATAAAGTTATTACTATCGTTCCTTTGATCGGAGGAGGGGAGCGACTCGGTACACTAATTTTAGCAAAAGAAAACACTGAATTTACTGATGATGATTTAGTATTGTCTGAATACGCAGCAACTGTCGTAGGGATGGAAATCCTGCGTTCACGTTCTGACAAAATCGATGAAGAGGTTCGCAAAAAATCAGCTTGTCAGATTGCTATCGGTACATTGTCTTTTTCCGAACAAGAAGCTGTTGAACATATATTCGATGAATTAGACGGAGAAGAAGGACTATTAGTAGCAAGTAAAATAGCCGACAGTGTCGGTATTACACGTTCTGTAATTGTTAATGCTCTGCGTAAACTGGAAAGTGCAGGTGTAATAGAATCTCGTTCTTTAGGTATGAAAGGAACCTACATTCGTGTGCTGAATGAATTTTTCTTAGATGAGTTAGCAAAATATCGTACTTACTAGCTCTCTGGGTGTGGTTTCCCAACTAATTGAGAAATTAATAATAAAAGAGCAGATATCTGCTCTTTTACTATTAATAATGATAATTTGTGGTAACAACAACATTTTAGTAACAAATATTGAAATTTTAAAGGAATATTAATCCAATTTGTAGAAATTCATTTTATATAGTATTCAAATATTTGTCTTTGGAGGAATTTATGGCTATGTTTAAACTGGTCGATATTATTACTCAAGGCTTAGACGCCACGTCATTACGTCATAAAATACTTAGTAATAATCTAGCGAATGCAAATACTCCACAATTCCGCAGATCAGATATTGATTTTTCCTCTGTTTATGCTGAAGTAAATCAAATTCCTATGAAATCTACTCATGAAAGCCATATAACTACCGGAATTAGAATAAGCGATAATATTCCCATTGTACAAGATAACTCGACTTCAATGCGTAATGACGGCAGCAATGTTGATGTGGAGCGCGAAATGATATTTCTTTTAGAAAACCAACTGCATTATCAGGCAATGACCGAGGTCATCAGCCGAAATTTAAGTCTATTACGATCTGTTATTGGAGAAGGGAGAAGGTAGATAATGGGTTTGTTTGATTCTTTTAGAATTAGTGGTTCGGGACTGACAGCAGAAAGACTGAGAATGGACACTATTGCTAACAATCTTGCTAATGCTAATACTACACGCACTGAACAAGGAGGTCCTTATCGACGTCAAATGGTTGTATTTGGTGCAGTAGAAGATGAATCAAAATCAAATAAGAAACAAATTGGAGGAGGAGTAAAAGTAGTCGGTATCGTCCAAGATCCTGCTCCGCCTAAATTAGTCTATGATCCACAGCATCCTGATGCCAATGAAAACGGATATGTAGAATTCCCGAATGTAAGTGTTGTTACTGAAATGGTAGACTTGATCACGGCAACCAGAGCATATGAAGCAAACATTACAGCCATCAATGCAGCTAAATCCATGGCCCTTAAAGCTCTAGATATAGGAAGAGGTTAGGAGGGTTAATCTATGAGAATTGACAAAGGTCTTCCTGAGTTAACGAAGATTAACACGAAAATGAATACTAACTTAGCTAATGAGACAGATTTAGATTTTTCACAAGTGTTGAAAACAGCGTTATATACTGTAAATAATCGAATTAATCAAGCTGAGCAAGCCGGAGTATTGCTTGCCAGTGGAGAGATGGATTTTCATAATGCAATGATCATTACTGAAAAAGCAAACTTAGCTTTACAATTAACTATGGCTATCAGAAATAAGATTGTAGAAGCCTATCAGGAAATTATGAGAATGCAGGTTTAAAAAAGTGATCATAAAATAGGGAGATAAGTATGGAGAGTTTATTAAATTCATTAAAAGAATCCTGGAATAAGCTTTCACCTAGAACGCGAATTGTTGGAGGAGTAATTTCTTTAATAGTCTTTTTTTCCATAATTATATTTGCTTTGTTTTCATCAAGTGATTACCATCTTTTATATACTAATTTGGACCTAAATGATGCAGCAGCCGTTGTTGACGTTTTACGTGAAAATGGGATTTCATATAAATTAAATGATAATGGCAGCTCCATATTGGTGCCCGTGGATTTAGTGTATGAAACCAGACTGACTTTGGCTTCTCAAGGTTTACCACAAGGCGGAGTGGTAGGCTTTGAAACTTTTGAAACAACACGTTTAGGCGAAACAGAAGCAGATCGACAGTTGCGTTATCGCATAGCTTTAGAAGGAGAGCTGATTCGGACTATTCGCGGAATACAGGAAGTGGAAGATGCTCGAGTTCATCTTGTTATACCCACACGGAGTATATTTATTAATGAATCTCAGCCTTCCAAAGCATCAGTGTTATTAACCTTAAAACCCGGTGTAGTATTATCGAACCAACAAGTTAGAGGAATTACACACCTTTTGGCCACCAGCGTAGAACGTTTATCTCCTGAAAACATCACAATTGTTGATAACAGGGGAAATGTTCTCAGTGATTTCATGAATACCGCAGATTTAGATGGCAACATAGTCAGTCAGCGGTTTGAACTGGAAACTGCTTTTGAGAAACAGTTGGCAGCCGATGTAACCGCAATGCTCGAAAGAATTTATGGTTATGGTAAAGTAGTAACATTGGTAAATGTTGAACTGAATTTTGATACTATTGAGCAGTACAATGAACTGTTTACAGCGCCTCAAAGAGACACGGGACTTGTTCGTAGTCAACAATCTTATTCCGAAGTCTATTTAGACAGCACAGCAGCTGCTCAAGGCGTTGCAGGTGCTCAGTCCAATATTCCAGGTTATGTTGAATTAGAAAGCCAAGATTCACCTGCCTTTTCAAAACAAGAATCTATTATCAATTATGAGCTTAACCGCACTGAGATACATCGAAGCACCCCTCCCGGAAGTATTAAGAATTTAAGCGTTTCGGTTTGGATTAATGGAGAGCTGCCGCAAGTTGAGATAGAAAATATAGAGACTTCTGTAATAAATTCATTAGGAATGAAGTTAGAACGGGGAGATCTTATTTCTGTTAATAGTGTTCCGTTTGAAACTGATTTTCGCCTGATTTCAGCTGATGAGTTTATTAAAGATACA